>CANIXE010000086.1 GCA_947470885.1 Planctomycetota bacterium | reverse complement strand
GTATTGAAACCGCCTGCCGCGAGTTGGAAATCACTTCCACCATCGAAAAATCCCTACTAGAAAAGCCGAGAGCATCGTCCAGGAATTCTACGCCCTCATGGCCTGGCTGCAGCCATGCAGGCACACGTCCACCAGCTCCTGGAAGCCAAGCGTGGCAAAATCGATTCGGAAAATCCTGAGCGTTACCAGATCAACCGGACATCGCGCATTGTTTTCGTGGACCAAGCCTTTTGGGTCACTTGTTCAACCATGGTCTGAAGTGACTACCGGGCGACCTTCGACAGTCACGGCCAACACCTAGTCCGATTTGTTCAGAAACGACGGCCGGGACGTTCAACTCCGCGAGAACGGCTAGCCCCATTCGGTCACTTCGCATGGGGTTAGTTATTGGCCATGGCCCTGACCCCCCGCCTCCCCTTTTCATCGGCCCGGGGTATCTACGCTGTTCGCCCATGATCGCACCCCGCCTCCTGAAACTCTCCGGTGAGGCCCTGGGCGCCGCCGATGGCATCTTCGACCACGCCGAGGTGGATCGGGTTTGCGTTGAACTGGTGCAGGGGGCCAGGCATCAGCCCGTGGCGGTGGTGGTGGGGGGCGGGAACATCCTACGGGGCGCGATGGTCAAAGGCATGTACAGTGATCCGACCCGGGGCGACTACATGGGGATGCTGGCAACCCTGATGAATGGTCTGGCTCTCAAGGACGGGATCATCCGCGCCGGGGGCGCTGCCGTGGTGGTCGGCCCCAACCATATCCCCAATGTGAGCGTGCAGTATGACCGGGATCAGGTGATGGGCGCCTTGGCCAAGGGCACCATCGTGATTTTTGGCGGCGGCACCGGACATCCGTTTTTCACCACCGACACCACCGCCGCCTTGCGCGCGGCGGAAATTGGCGCCGGGGAACTGCTCAAGGGCAGCAAGGTGGACGGGATCTACACGGCGGATCCCAAAAAGGATCCCACCGCCACCCGCTTCGCCCATCTGACCTACGACCAGGCCATCGAGGGCCGTTACGGGGTGATGGATGCTGCGGCGTTCTCCCTCTGCCGAGACCAAGGCGTGCGGATCCGGGTCTTCGATATGACCCGCCCGGGAACCATCCTTGCCGCCCTGGGGGCAAATCCCCCAGGCACCGTCGTTGGCCAACCGGCCTAATTATCTCTTTTTTGTCCCGATACCCAGGAGCCTTTCATGTCCCTCGAAACCGATCTCGCCGATGCCAAGACCAAGCTGGAAAAGGGCCTCGCCCAGCTCACCCACGAATTCAAGGCGATCCGCACCGGCCGGGCCACCACCGCCATCGTCGACCATATCCAGGTGGAAGCCTACGGCTCGTTCATGGCCCTGTCTGCCTGCGCCAGCGTCACCGTGCCAGAGGCGACCCAGCTGCTCATCAAGCCCTGGGACAAGACGATGCTCAAGCACATCGAGAAGGCGATCAGCGAGGCCAACATTGGTCTGACGCCCCAGAGCGATGGTTCGGCCATCCGCCTCAACCTGCCGCCCCTGTCCACCGAGCGGCGCAAGCAGCTGGTGGGCCAGGCCAAGGAGGCCACGGAAAAAGCCAAGGTGACGATGCGCAATGCCCGCCGGGATGCGATCAAGGCCATCGAAACCAAGGGCAAGGCGGACAAGTTGCCCGAAGACGCGGTGAAGAAAACCACGGAGAAAATCAGCGATCTCCTGAAGCAGTCCGAGGCCAAAGCCGAGGCCATGCTCAAGGAGAAGTCCGACGACATCATGAATTTCTGACGTGGCGGCCTCGCCCGAGCGGACCGCGCGGATCGACGCCGCCCTGGCCCGGCGCAACTTCACCCCGACGTTGCGCCGGCGAATCGAACGCCTCCTCGATGGCGAGGAGGACCGCACCCGGCTGCGTTGCTGCAATTCCGGGTGCTTCGTGTGCGTCAATGAATTGAAGGAAATCGTCGCCGAAATTGAGGCTGAAAAGTCCTAGGCCAAACCGCCCAGGCGGATCCTCCCGCCTGGGCCGTCGGGGATAGTCAGGCTTGCCCCGTGGGCAGTGGCGATGGCGTGGGCCAAGTGCAGGCCCAGACCGGTGCCCCCCGCCCGGTCCGAGCGGAACGGCTGGCCCAAGCCGCTGCGGATGTGATCCGGAAAGCCGGGGCCATTGTCTGTAATTTCCAGGCCATCGGCATGCAACGCGATGATCACCCGGGCCTCGTCCTGGCCCTGGCAGGCCTGGATGGCATTCAGCACCAGATTCAGCAGCAGTTGGCGCAGGCGTAGGGGATCCGCCTGGACCTGATGATCCGGGCCGGTGATGTCCACGAGGACGCCGGCGTGTTCCGCCTGGCGCTGCAGGAGTTGGCGGACGCCCTCTGCCAGATCCGCCAGGGCGCACGGTTGGCACTTCACGGTCAGCCCTTTGGCGTAAGCCAGGATACCGTCGATGATCAGATCCAGGCGGTCCAGTTCCCCGAGGATCAGGGCCAGATGGTCGGGATTCCCCGGGTTCCGTCCCTGCATCTGCACCCCTAGGCGGACCGCCGAGAGGGGGTTGCGGACCTCGTGGGCAATGGTCGCAGCGAACAGGCCCAGGGTGCCCAGGCGTTCCGCCCGGCGGTTGGCCTGGTCCAGATCGATTAATCGCCGGCGCATTCCGTCCAGGTCCCGGGCCAGGGCGGCGATTTCCGTGGTTCCCACCACCGGCACCGGTTGTTCCCAGGTGCCCTGGCCGATCTCCCGGGCGGCCCGCGCCAGGGCCTCCACCGGGCGGGCCAGACGGCGGGCCAGCAGGACTGCGACCAGGGCGAAGGCCAGCGCCCCGGCGGCGGACCAGATGGCGATCATTCCCGCCAATTCCCGGGCCTCCCGGCGATTTTCCAGGGTGTCCCAGACCACTTCGATGTTCCGGCCCGCCACCGCGACCTGGACCGTGCCTGGACGGGGCGGGCTGGGAAGATCCATCAGACGGAATTCGTAGCCGGTCAGTTCTTCCATCCGGGCCAGGATCGCCGGCGAGGGAGAAAATCCGCCCTGGGCCAGGACCCGACCGATGCCTTCGGCGCTGCGAGCGGCCTGGGCTTGCTGGCGGGCGTGGAGCCAGGTCCAGGCAGTGCCGCCCGCGGCTAAGGTCAGGCCCAGGTGCAGGCCAGCAAAGCCGAGGAACAGCTTGGCCCGGAGACTCCGGCCCGCGGCCATGGGCCGTTCAGCCGCCCCGGAGCCAGGCAACAAAGCCCGCCAGGGCTTGGCCGCGATGGCTGCGGGCGTGTTTTTCACCGCTGGTCAATTCCGCCACGGTGCGCCCCAGGTCGGGGATGAAGACGTAGGGGTCATAACCGAATCCACCCACGCCCCGGGCGTCCGGAGTGTGCTCGCCGGCGAAGGTGCCATCCCAGGTCAGGGTGGTCCGGCCGGGTCGGGCGAGGGCGATGACGCAGCGGTACTGGACAAAACGGTCGGTTTTTCCCGCCAATTCAGCGATGAGCTTGCGGTTGTTGGCGGCATCGTCGCAGGGTTCCCCGGCATAGCGGGCGCTGTATACGCCGGGGCGCCAGTCCAGGGCCCGGGCTTCGATGCCACTGTCGTCCGCCAGGGTCCACAACCCGGTGGCCCGACAGCCCCATTCCGCCTTTTTGATGGCGTTGGCGGTGAAGGTATCGCCATCCTCGTCCACCTGGGGATCGTATCCGACGTCCGCCGGAGGCACCGCAGAAACAGCGAACTGCGCGAGGATCTCGCGCAGTTCTTTCAGCTTCTTGGCATTGCCGGTGGCCAGCAGGATCCGCCCAGGAAGGACGCCGGGGGCGTCTGGGCTGGATCCAGGCATCAGCGGCTGGCCGGAACGATCATGGTGTTGCCGGCCGCCAGGGCATCCGGGGTACGGATGTCGTTGCGGCGGATCAACCACTCGGTGGTCACATTGAACTTTTTGGCGATCTTGTAGACGGTATCGCCGGCTTCGATCGTGTAGTATTTCTCGCTCTTCCGGGCTACCGGCTTGTTCACCTCGTCGCCGAGGGTGCTGGCGGGGCCGGCACCGTGGCCTTCCCGGTTGGGCACGGCGGCCAGGTTCTGGCGTTCTTCGCAGCCCGTGATGGCCAGGGCGGCGACAATGACAGCGGGGAGGGCGGCGGCGGCGAGGAGGTTGCGCATGGATGGGTACGTTAGAGGGGCAGGTGGTTGGGCAAGGGTGGCTGAACGGATCAGGTCAGCTTGTTGTCGATGAAGCCTTCCAGCTTCCGCGCCCGGGTGGGGTGCTGGAGCTTTTTGATCGACTTGGCTTCGATCTGGCGGATACGCTCGCGGGTCACGTTGAACCGGCGACCGACTTCTTCGAGGGTATAGGTGTACCCGTCGACGATGCCGAAACGCAGGCAGATGATTTCCCGTTCCCGGTCGCTCAAGCTGTCCAGGACCTCAGTGATCTTTTCCTTCAGCAGCTCGTTGGAGCTGATGTTGGCCGGGTTCTGCACCGACTTGTCTTCCAGGAAGTCGCCGAAGTTGCAGTCGTCGCTGTCGCCAATCGGCCGGTCGAGGCTGATGGGGTGCTTGCAGGCGTGGATGACCCGCTTGCATTCCTGGACGCTGATGCCGGCGCGTTCCGCGACTTCATCGATGGTGCCTTCCCGGCCCGTGTCCTGCAGGATATCTTTCTGGATCTTCCGCAGTTTGCCCATGGTCTCGATCATGTGCACCGGGATGCGGATGGTCCGCGCCTGGTCGGCGATCGCCCGGGTGATGCCCTGGCGGATCCACCACGTGGCGTAGGTCGAGAACTTGTAGCCGCGCTTGTACTCGTATTTTTCCACGCCCTTCATCAGACCGGTGTTGCCTTCCTGGATGAGGTCGAGGAATGAGAGGCCGCGGTTGCGGTACTTCTTGGCGATGGACACCACCAGACGCAGGTTGCCGCAGGACAGCTTCTGCTTGGCGTCCTCGTAGGCGCGGAAGCGCTTGGACACGCCGATGCAGCGGTCGAGGAACATGTCCACCGGCTCGCCCACCTGTTCGGCGATGCGCAGCAGTTCGCCTTCCTTCTCCTTGACCAGCTTGTCCTTCTTTTTGCGGTTCTGTTCGATCTCCCGCCGGGTGCGGAGGATCCGCCGGCGCAGGTCGAGCATCTCGTCCTTGTTCTGGATCACCGTCTTGGCGTCCATCTCCATCTCCTCGAGGAGACGGTAGGCCCGGAGCAGGCGGTTGCGCAGGAGGCGCTCGTCCTTCACCCGCTGTTCCTGGTCGTCGTAGGACGTGCGCAGGATCTGGGCGGTCATCGGCTGGATGTGGACCAGCAACTTGCCCAGGGTGGACAGGTGGGTGGCGGCGCGGTCGAGGAACACGTCGCGAGAAGGAGAGGAGCCATGGCTCTTCGCGTTCTTCTCTTGCTGTTCCTTGATTTCCTTCTGTTCTTCGATCCAGGCGATGCCGGCCTTGATGCCCATGATCGTGCTCATGGTCTTGCGGCGGAAGCCCTCGCGGAAGCCTTCGATGGAGCGGGCGTACTCGATTTCCTGGTCCCGGGTCAGCAGGGGGATTTCACCCATCTGGCTCAGGTACAGGCGGACCGGGTCGTCGTTCTTTTCGTTGGGCTCGTCGTTGGCTTCCTCGCTGCCGGGGCTCAGACGTTCGAAGCGGGAGGTGGAGACTTCCCCTTCGGCCTCGCCGCCTTCGCCGCCGTTGCCTTCTTCAGCGTCGCCGCCTTCATCGCCGCTGGCTTCTTCCACCAGTTCGACGCCACGGCTTTCCAGCTGCTCCAGGACCTGGTCCAGCAGCTCGGGGTCGTTCATCGCATCTGGCAAGAGGGCATTGAGCTGGTCGTAGGTGACCTGGCCCTTGCCCTTGGCGCCGCGGACGAGCAGGGCAACCACATCTTTAATCTGGAGGGGGGCATCGGCGGTGGCCGTCGCCGCCGGCGCCGCGTCGGTATCGACCGACGCGGGGGCTGGAGCCGGTGCCGGAGGCACAGCTTTGGCCTTATCCTTGGCCTTATCCTTGGTGGCAGACGACGAATTCTTGGCCATGATGCTTCCGGGTTCCGACAGCGGTGGGGCTGTGAGGGCCTAACATTATAGGTCCGCCCCTAGTGACGATCAAGGCCCCGGAATTTTTCGAGAATTCCAGTAGATCTTCGCGGGGGGTAGGCGCTGCCATGAGGAACCGTCCCAACTTTCACCCAACGCCACCAGATTTGGCAGCCGCCGCAGCACCTCCACCGCCGCCCCAGGGGCCAGGGGTAGGACGAGGCGCTCCAGGCGCAGGCCAGGCCCCCGTTCATCCGCCAGGGGGGACAAATCGTCGATCCGGGTCCCCGCCAGGCTCAATTCCTTCAAGGGCATCAATGCCAGGGCCTTGATGTCATCAATTCGGGTACCATCCAGGACCAGTCGGTTGAGGGGAAGTTGACGCAGGGGGTCGAGATGGATCACCCCGGTCCGACTGAGGTCCAGGCTGGTCAGGGGCATGCCTGCTAGGGCACCGACCTGGATGACCCGGGTGTCCGCCAGGGACAGTTCAGAGAGTTTGAAGGGGGCCAGGGAGCCCAGATCAAGGATCGGGGTCCGGGCCAAATTGATCCTGGTCAGGGCCAATCGGGCGAGGGGGGCCAGGGTGGTGACCGCGGTTTCCGACAGGTCCAGCTCACTAATGGAACTGCCGGCCAGGGGGCTGAGATCGCTGACCTTGGTACCCGCCAGGTGGATCTCCCCAAGGGGCATGCCCAGGAGGGGACTCAAATCGGTGATCCCGGTGCGGCCCAGCGCAAGGAATCTTAACGGCATGCCGAGGAGGGGTTTTAATTCGCTGATCCGGGTCGCTCCGGCACGCAGGCTGGTGAGGTGAAGATTGCCGATGGGGGTCAGATCACTGACGTTGCAACCACCGATATCCAGGTCAGTCAGGGGCAGGTTGGCGAGGGGAGCGAGATCGGTGATCCGAGTGCCAGGGGCAGCCAAGCTGATCAGGCGCATGCCAGCGAGGGGGGTCAAGTCGGCGATTCGGGTCGCCCCCAGGCGGAGCACGGTCAGGGGGCAGCCCTCCAGGGGCGCCAGATCCATCACCTGGGTCTTTCCCAGGTCCAGTTCATCCAACGGTGCCCCCCGCAGGGGTGCCAGGTCGTCCACCCGGGTGTTCGCCAGCATGAGATGGGTGAGGGGTGCGCCTGCCAGGGGGTCCAGGGAGCGGACGGGGGTGTCGGTCAGGTCCAGGCGGACCAGGGGCATGCCCTTCAAAGGTGCCAGGTCGATCACCTGGGTGCGATCAAGCTTCAATTCGATGATGGGCATGCCGGTCAAGGGTGACAGATCGGCGACATCCCCCCGCCCGGACAGCCCGAGAATGCTGAGTTGGCCGTTGGCGTTGGCGGAAAAACCCAGGCGGGTGGAGTTGGGCCAGGCTTTTTCCAGGCGTACCTGATACACCTTGACCACCTCCCGGCCGTTCTGGTACAACCCTTCCGCCAGGGTGTAGGCCCCTTGGCGGACCAGGACATCGGCGATGGCGGTGAGGGCAGCCGAGCTACCCGCCTCTTCACTGGCCCGGGTGGTGAGGTCGGCGAGGAGGATCCCATCCGCATCCTCCGGACGCAGGCGCAGGTAGTCAGCCAACGTTCGGCGCGCGAAACTGTATTCCTTGTCTCGGATCGCCAACTGGGCCGACAGCAGGTGGGCCTCCGCCAGGGTCGGATCGTAGGTGATGGCGTAGGCCACGTCTTCCCGGGCCTCGGTGAATTTTCCAGCCTCGGCGCCCCGTCGGGCCTTGGCCACCAGGGCCGGGGCGGCCCGCTTGAGTACTTCCTGGCGGCCGGCTTGTTCACGTTTCAAGTCGGCCAGGCCGTGTTCAGCCTTGCGGGCGGCATCTTGGAAGCGATGGCGCTCTTTCACCAGGGCGGTGATCAGCATCACGGTGACGATGACCACGATCAGGGAACTGACGGCGATGGCGAGGGCGACTTCCTGATTGCGCCGGATCAGTTTCACCAAGGCCTCCCAGGTGGAGTCCTCCTTGGCACTGACCGTGCGGCCCTCCAAAAACAATTCGATGTCGTGGGTCAGTTCCAGGACATTGCCGTAACGATCCTCCTTGTCCCGCATCAGGGCCTTCATGGCGATGGCGGCGAGTTCAGGGGGGATGATCC
>CANIXE010000085.1 GCA_947470885.1 Planctomycetota bacterium | reverse complement strand
GTCCAGATCATCGGCGAGCTTCACCGCCAACTTGCGCACCACCCGCTCCTTGGCGACGTCCACGCCCAGGGCGCTGGCCCGGTCGCTGAGGGCGATGCCCCCCAGGCGGCGACCATCCGCCAGGATCAACGCCCCCTTCAACATGCCATCCGCCCGGACCTGGCCGGCGATGGTTTCCGTGCGGACCTGGAGGGTGAGTTCCACCCGCAAAGCAGCTCCCTTGGCCTCTGCACCGGACAAGGTGGTCAGACCGATGCGCTGGAGGCTGTCCGTCAGGGCCGGCAGCAGGTCCGCCAGGGCCGGATCACCGGGGAGGGCCACCGGCAATTCCGTCAGCAGGTCGGTGATGCGGGACGACAAGGTCGTCCGGCTGACTGGGCTGGCGGGGGGTTGGGCGCCAGGGGTGGCAATCCGCAAGCGATCCGCCAGGTCCGTGCGTTCCACCAGCAACGGCAGCACCCGGCCCAGAAGCCGCCCCGCCAGAGCCAGGCGTTCCCCGGGCGTGCCCTGGGGAACGCCGGAACAGCCGGCATATTCCATGCCCAACGCCGAGTCCGCCGCGGCCAGGCGGGCGGTCAGGTCTTTAGCCCAGACTGCCCGATCCAGGGCCACCAGCACATAGGTGCTCCCCTGGGCGTCCTCCTGGCGCACCGGGGCCACTCCGGGCAGATCCCGGGCCCCGGAACGTTGACGGACCTCGGCGGTCAGACCCTCCTGGTAGCGTTCGGTGCGCTGCTGGCCCGAAGCGTCCTCCGCCGCGTAGTTCTGATTTGTCCGGGTGTCGGTCTGGATCGTCACTTGGAGCTGGCTGACCAGCTCCCGCTTTGCGTTGGCCAGGGCGGCCTCCCGCTGGCCCAGGGGCGCCTGGCCGACAGCGTAGACCATTCCCGCTTCGCTGGGGGGATGGGCCACCCAGTCGGGGACGGCGGGGGCTTCCCGGGTGCCGATCAGGGGAATCGACAGGCCATTGCAGCTAGTGGCCAGGGCCAGGCCGCTGCACAGGACGATCAGACCAAGCCGGTGCATCTCAGCGCTTCACGAACTTCTTGATCTTCTCGTTGCCCAGCCAGGCCTGCCGCTGGGTCTGGATCTCCACCAGCTTCAGGTCGACGCTGTAGAACTTGACCTTCTCGTCGCCTTCCTGGTCGTCCTGGACGTTGATCACCCCGGTGAGGAGGAAGTCCGCGCCGACTTCCTGGAAGCTTTCCTTCCGGGTGCTTTCGCTGGCGTTCTTGTCCTGGTCGGCCCGTTCCGCCCGGGTTTGTTCCACGTCCGTGGCCCCGGCGACAACATCGGCCTTGCCGCTGTTGATGATCGCCCGGCTCATGTCGTTGGTGAAGATTTCCGTGGCGATGGCGTCGCCATTGGTCCGGGCGGTGACCCGGCCGACCTTGACCACCGGGATCCGGCCCTTGGCCTTGGTGAAGTTGTCAGCCCAGGGGCTGCGCAGGCTGTCAGCCACCAGTTTTTCCGCCACCAGCTTGCTGTCGATATCATTCCAGTTCCCGGACAGGTCGCGGACGCTGTTGGGATCTTCCCGCTTCACCGTCTTGCCACAGCCGACAAGGGCCATGGGAGCGGCGAAGGCGGACACGACGGCGAGGGAGAGGAGAAGGCGGTTCATGGATGATCCTTGGTGATGATGGGGGGAAGAGGAACGGTGCGCAGCACGACAAGGGAAAGACGATCAGCCTCGATCCGCACCGGGCCGAGGTCGTAGGTGCCCAGGCGTACCTGAACGGTTCCCGGGGGCAGATCCAGGAGGGTGCCCTCAATGTGGTCCGGCAGGGTGGACCACGACCGCAGATCCGCGGATTCCGTCGAGGTCATCAGGGCGCTGCCCACCAGGTTGATGCCAAAGGCCAGGAGGCCCTGGTCGTTTTTCCGGGCGGCGTGGGCGGCGGCTGCCACCGATGCCTGCTTCACCGCCACCCGGCTGAGGGTCCGCACCAGGGTGCCGGGCTGGCGGTCCTTGAGATTCGCCCGGGCATAGGCATCGAGATCCGCCAAGACCTCGGGCTGGCCCGACGTGGCCCCCGGGGCATCCGTGACCTGCACAGGATACAGCGGCGCGATGGGCAGATCCGTGGGATGGGCCGGCAGTTCAAAGCCGATCACCGTCGCCCCACCCGGGGCCAGGCATTGCTGAACCAGGCTGCCGGGGATGGGGATCACGCCCCAGGTCTTGGCGATCTCACTGCCGGGGCCGGTGGCCATAAAAGCCAAGGCACCCATGCTGAACTGGGTCTGGGTGTGGCCCCGGGCCCGTTGTTGCGGGGTCGGTTCCCGGGGCGTGTGGAAGCCCACCGCCAGCAGGCCGATCTGCAATGGTTCCGGCTTGGCGATCAGGCCCGCCTGGTGGAGTACCAACAGGCAGCCGCTGCCCGCCGGGGCCGGGGCGAGGCCCAGCCGGGCCTGTTCCCGGGCGTATTCCTCCGGGTCGTAGCGGCGCAGCTGACGCAGGTACAGCCTGGCCGCCGCGTTGGGGGCGGCGGGGGCCTCGTAGCGGAATCCGATGCCGGTTTTGCCCAGGGTTTCCGCCTGCTTGCGGTAGGCCCCCAGACTGCCCTTGAGCATGGCCGTGGCGAACTGCTCGTCCGCCTCGGTGCGTTCCCTGGGGGGCAGGGCCAGGACCGCCACCCCGGCATAGAACCGGGCGAACGGATCGTCGTCGTAATAATCCTTGCCGGCGGCGTCGGCGGTTTCCTGCAACTGGTTCAGAGTCATTCGCCGGGCGATAATGATCGCCAGTTCCCGTTCTTTCACCGGGTCGGCATGTTCGGGCGCCAACGGGGTTGCCCCGGGGCGCTGGGCCGCCAGCAGATAAGGCGGATGCCAGATATTATCCGCGATCTGGGCGGTCAGCAGGTGGTTCAGCGAACGGTACCAGTCCAGCTGGGTATGCTCAAACGGTGCGCCGGCGAAAAAGCCGGCGCTGTCATTCAACACCGCCGTCGCCACCAAGTTGCCCGCCGTGGTCTTGCGGAAGTCATCCACCAACGGTGCCGCCGCATCCAGCTCCTGGTTGCTGGTGGTCAGCTGGCCATCCAGGTGGTCCAACATTCCCCGGTCCATGTGCCGGCCCAGGGCCTCGTCATGCGATGTACCCCAGAGGTCATCGGCGTTGCCCTTGGCCTTGGCGGGTTCGCCCTCCCCCAGGTGACGCAACATCTCGGTGCGGGCGACGGGGGCACCGCAACCGGCCAGTCCACCGGCAACTAACGCTATGGCGACGATTCCAGGCAACAGGCGCATGGTGCGGTTCAGGGCCTCCCGGGGGCATCGAAGGCGCTGAACACCCGGGCCTTCACCTTGCTCGCCGCCTGTTTGGCCTGGAGGTCCTCCCGGCTGACGGTGACGGCCACGCCATCCGCACCAGGCACGGCGGTGATCCGGGTCCAGCCCATGGCCCAGGTCAGGCCAGTCGCATCTTCGGACAGGGGCACGCCCCAGCGTTCCAGGAAGCTGGTCCGCGCCTGCTCCAGGGACAACCCGGGAGCCGTCACCTGGGCATCGGTCAATTCGCCACCCCGGAACACCAGGGTCAGCCCGGAACTGGCCTTCAGCAGGGTGCGCTCACCCTCCACCTTGGGGATTTCACCGGGAAAACGCTCCTTCGCCTCCGCCAGCTGGGCGCCCCACAGGACCCCGCCGGCACCCTCGCATTCCGGCGGCAAGGGCCGGACCTCGCCGGCGATCTGGATGTTCGACCCGACAGTGACCACGCCAAATTCCGCCAGCGGATCGCCGGACAACCAGCCCATGGGGAACCGGGGCAGGGGCAGGTCGCCGGTGGCCCGGGCCAGCAGGGTCAGGGTCACGGTGACGGTCTTGGTCTTGTCACCCTCGGCCACCACCGGCTTACCGACGATCCGCCAGGAATCCCTGGCCGCCAGGCTGATGCCGTTGGCCACCACCAAAGCCACGTCCACCCCATCCACCTGACGGGGAAGGGTGGTGAAATCCAGGCGCAACGGCTGGTTTAAGGCGATCCGTCGGCTGACCGGAACCACCCGATGATTGACGAAGACATTGGTCTTAGCCGAATCTTCCGCGGCAGAAACCGCAGGACCCAGCCAGCAGGGAAGGACGAGGACAGCGACCAGGGCGAGGGCGGATGGCTTCATAGGGATGGCTGCAGCATAGGCCGGTGGCCGACCTGTCATGTGTGAAGTCGTTGGGGCGTCCCAGTGGCGCTGGTCCGGTCGTCCGGCCGTTCGGTCGTTCGGTCGTCAAGTCTTTGAATCCATGTAACTTGACTCATCGAGGCATCGCCCTGCCGTCGGGCCAGCACCCCCAAACGAGCGGACGATTGCCGATGGCGCTTCCGGGCTACCGTTCGCCGCCAATGCGCCTCAAGCGGTTGGAAACCTACGGATTCAAGTCGTTCGCCGACCGCCTGACCTTCGATTTCGAGGACGGGATCACCGCGATCATCGGCCCCAACGGCTGCGGCAAATCCAACGTCGTGGATGCCATCAAGTGGGTCATCGGCGAGCAGTCGGCCAAGGCCCTCCGCGGCGAAAGCATGACCGACGTCATTTTTAACGGCTGCGCCACCCGCCGGGGCTACCCGTTCTGCGAGGTCACGCTGGTCATGGACCAGCTCAACCACGCTCTGCCGGGCATCGACACCGACGAGATCGCCCTCACCCGCCGGCTGTTCCGGGACGGCACCAGCAGCTACTATCTGAACGGCACCCCCTGCCGCCTGAAGGACATCAAAGAAATTTTCCTGGGCACTGGCATGGGCACCAGCGCCTACGCGGTGATCGAGCAGGGCCGGGTGGGCTTCATTCTCGAATCCAACACCAAGGACCGCCGGCTGATTCTGGAAGAAGCCGCCGGCATCAGTCGCTACAAGGCCCGGCGCAATCTGGCCAGCCGCAAGCTGGAACGGGTCCAGGGAGACCTCCAGCGCATCGGCGAGGTGCTGGGGGAGGTCCGCCGGCGCAGCCGGGCCGTGGCCCGCCAGGCGGCGACGGCCCTCCGTTTCAAGGAGCTGACCGGCGAAGCCCGGGAACTGCGCCTGGCCTTCGCCCTGGAGGAATTCGGCCGTCTCAGCGAAGATCTAGGTCGGCACCGGGTCCACATCGACCAGCTGGCCGGGGGCCTGGCCGGGGACGCCGCCCGCCTGGGCGAAGTGGAAGCCGCCCTGGCCCAGGCCGATCAACGCCTGATGGCCTTGGAAGCCGACCTGCGTACCGCCGGCGAAGCCCGGGCCGCCGCCGTCGGCCGCCGGGATGTGGCCGATCATCGCGTGGTGGATGCCCGGAAACGCCTGGGGGAGCTGGACACCCAGGAGAAGACCGACACCGCCGCCGCCACTGCCCTGGAAGTCCGCCGGCTGGAAGCCCAGGTCGCCGTGGCCCAGGCCCGGGAAGAAGCCGCCGCCGCCGCTCTGGAGGCCGGTGATGGCCCCGCTGGCACTGATGGCCCCCTGGCCCAGGCCCGGGCCGCCCACGACCAAGCCCTGGCCGAGGTCGATCGCCTGGTGGCCAACGCCGAATCCGCCAAAGCCAAGCAGGTGGAATGCCTGCGGGAATTGTCCCGGATCGAAGCCGAACAGAACCGCCTGGGCAGCGCCAAGATCGCCACCGGGGAACGTCGCCAACGTCTGGAAGAACGTAGTGGTGGCCAAACCGGCCAGCTAGCCCAGGCCATGGCTGCGGCAGCGGAAGCCGCAAAAGCCCTGGAAACGGCGATGATCGCCGCCGCCGACGCCCACCGGGACCTGGACGCGACCCAACGGGAACGGGACGAAGCCAGCGCCGAAACCGGCCGGTTGGACCAGGAACTGTCGGAAGTGAAGCACCAGCAGGCCCGGGCGGAAACCGGCCTGCGCCTGTACCGCGAGCAGGAACAACGGGCCGAAGGCGTGCAGCGGGGCGTCCGGGATGTCCTGGGCCAGACCAAGAATCTCCAGGGTATCGTCGGCATGGTGGCCGACCTGGTGCGGATCGGCGACCAGGACGTGGTGGCCATCGAAACCGCCCTGGGGGCCCAGGCCCAGAACATCGTCACCGAAACCCAGGCGGACGCCAAGGCGGCCATCGACTTCCTGAAGCGGGAACGCCGGGGCCGGGCCACGTTCCTGCCCCTGGACGACATCCGGGGCGGCGAACGGGCGGAACACCAGCTCCTGCGGGAACCCGGGGTCATCGGCATCGCTTCCCGCCTGGTGGAATACGCCCCCGCCCATCGGGCCGCCATCGAGTACCTGTTGGGCAACGTCCTGGTGGTGGAAACCATCGACGACGCCATCGCCCTCCGCCGCCGCCACCGCACCGGGGCGCGGATCGTCACCCGGGACGGGGACATCATCAACGCCGGCGGGGCGATGACCGGCGGCAAGCAGCAGGGCCAGGAATCCGGCGGCGTCGTGTCCCGGAAACACGAAATCGCCCGAGCCGAAGAACAGCTCACCGATCTGACCCGACGGGCCGGCGACCTGACCGCCAAGCGGGACGACGCCAAGCGCAGGACCTACGAGAAAGGCATCGCCGTCGAGGAGATCCGCCGGCGCATCCAGCTGGCGGACCGGGCTGCCGCCGACGCCCGGGGCAACGCCATGGCCCGGGAACGGGACCGTCTGCACCTGGAGGACGCCGCCAGCGGCTTCGGTGCGGAACTGGAAGAAATCGCTGGGGAACTAGGCCGCCTGGAAGCCGAAGGCCGGGACCTGCTGGGGCAACACGAATGGTTTTCGGCCCTGTCCCGGAAACAGGAATCCAACCTGGCGGAACTGGCGGTGCAGGTCGCCCAGGCCGGGAAGATCCGGGACGAGCGCCAGGAGGCCGTGTCCCTCCTGCGCCTGGACGCTGCCACCGCGGCGGAACGCCGGGAAGCCGCGAAAAACCACGTCGCCCACCTGGAACGCCAGCTAGACGACCTCAGTGACCGCCTGGCGGAAATCACCCTCCGCCTCGCCTCGGCGGCGGAACGCCGGGACGAGCTGCGTCAGGTCATGGAATCCGCCGCCGCGGTATTCGCCGAAGCCGCCGCCGAAGCCAAGGTCCAGGCCGAGGCCTGCGACGCCCTGGTGAAGGCCCGGGACACCCAGCGGAACGCCATGGAGGAGGACCGCCAGGAGGCGCGGATCCTCCAGGCCCGGGCCAAGGCCACGGAACGGGAACGCCAGGAGATTGAGCTGAAGGCCAACGAGTGCGCCGTGCGCCTGGAAAACCTGACCTCCCAGGTCCTGGACAGCCACCAAGTGGACCTGGCGGAAGCCCACACCCATTACCAACGCCCCGGGGATTTCGACGGCGATGCGTTGAAGACCCGGCTCCACGCCGTGGAAAAGGAATTGCAGCAGCTGGGCCCGGTGAATCTGGCGGCCATCGACGAACTGGCGGAGGTCCAAGAGCGGGAGAAATACCTCGACACCGCCCACACCGATCTGACCAAGGCGATGGAAACCCTGACCTCCACCATCGAGGACCTGAACACCACTTGCGGAAAGCTGTTCAACGACACCTACAAACAGGTTCGGGCGAACTTCCAGATCCTGTTCCGCAAGCTGTTCGGCGGTGGCCGGGCGGACTTGCAGCTGGAACTCAAGGATGCAGAAGGCAACGCCGTGGACCCCCTGGAAGCCGGCCTGGAAATCCTGGCCTGTCCCCCGGGCAAGAATCCCAAGATCATCACCCAGCTGTCCGGCGGCGAAAAAGCCCTCACCGCCATCGCCCTGCTGTTCGCCGTCTACCAGACCAAGCCCAGCCCGTTCTGTATCCTGGACGAAGTCGACGCACCGTTGGACGAAGCCAACGTGGACGTCTACAACGGCATGATCCGGGAATTCACCCGGGCCGCCGACGGTTCCCGGGGCAGCCAGTTCATCGTCATCACCCACAAAAAGCGGACGATGCAGCGGGCCGACGCGATTTACGGCATCACCCAGAACGAGCCGGGCGTGTCCACCAAGATCAGCGTCCGCTTCGAGGACGTGGAAAAGGGTCTCTTGGCCGGAGCGGGCGGCGAACTGGCGGCCACTGTCCGGGGTTCTGGGCCGTTTGCTGGGTGAGATGAAACTAGAATCTTGATCTCGCCCCATGGCGTTGAGCGATACCCTGGGAGCGCGGACTTCAGTCCACCG
>CANIXE010000084.1 GCA_947470885.1 Planctomycetota bacterium | reverse complement strand
GTCGGCGCAGCCACAGGGCCAGCAAGGCGACCACGAAGCCCGCTGACGACCCGGATCCGCAACCGCCACCGCTGCTGGAGTCGGCCTGGCTGGTGGTGGCGGAGGGCGGTGCTGGGGGCGAGCCCCGATCCACCACGCCGTACACCTGGGTCCCTGGGACGGCGGCTTTGCTGCTGACCCGGTCCGCCAAGGATTGGTCGATGGCCGCCACGAGATCAGGCACCCGCACCAGGCGCAGGACCTGCTCCGGCGAGGAGTTGTTCTTAATCCAGTAGCCCTTGCCGCTGACCAGGATCGTCTCCACCTTGTAGTCTTTGCCATCATAGCTGTACCCCCCGGTGCCGATGAGGGCGTCCCGTTGGGGGCCCTTGATCCGGTTCCCCGCGTCATCGTATAGGAACAAGGTGTTCCAGGTATGGCTGGTGGTGGGCGTTTGGCCATCGCTGAGGGGCGGCAGTCCGACAAACGACCAGCCTGGGGCCAGGGTCAGTTCTTGGTAGAAAGGCTGGGGCGTGCCGCTGAAATCCAAGCCCAGGTCCACCCGGGTGGCGAGGAACACCGCCGAGGTGGGCGTCAGGCCGGTGGTTTCGCCGGCGGTTATCTCCCGGAATTCCTGGACTGTCGCATTCCACCAGAACGCCCGGGCCGAATTCGCCGCACGATTGCTCAGGGCGCCCAGCAGCCGGCCCAGGCCTTCCGCGGTGCCCGGGCAGATCGCCCCGTAGACCGTCGAGGCGTTGCTGGACATGGTCACCGACGGTGCCGCCACCCGGATCACGGGCAGGGCGGCAGCGGTGACCGTCACGGTGACCGTGGACCCTGTTGAATCACTGACGGTCACGGTGTTTTTCCCGGGGGAACGCACGACAACCTGGGCGTCCTGGGCAGGATCCAGGGTACCATTGGCCTTGGCGCTGGGTGTGAACTGCCAAGGTACGGTGATCAGGTGATTCCCGGTACCCGGCACCACCACATAGGGCGGAGTCCCGTTCACCAGCGCCAGGTTCAACGTCTGGCCCACCGTGGCGTCCAGGGCCAGGCCCTGGCCCCCGGGCACCGGTAGGGTTGGGCCCGCTCCCAACTGGGCGGTCACCGCGAAGGTTTCGCCGTCGACCAGCGTGAGGGTCGCCAGGGCCTTGGCCCCCAGGGCGGCATTCACCGGTGTGCCGAGGGTCACCGCCAGGACGGTGTCCTGGGCGGTGCCTCCGGGTCCATTGGGCCCGTCAACCGGGGCTGAGATGAGAATATTCTGGGAGAGCACACCGGGCGCGAACACCAGAGGGCTGGGGGTTGCAATCGTCGCATTGCCGGTGCCGGTCACGGTGGTGACCATGAAAGGCACTGAAACGGGCAGCACCGAAGTGGCGGCCAGACGGACGGTCAGGACCCCGCCGGTGGTCCCGGCCACCACGCCGGCACCTTCCGGCAGGAACAGGGATTCCGTCGTGAAGCCGACGCTGGTGGCGGCATAGGTGAAGCCATTGGGCAGGCTCACTGACCGGCCGGCGCAGGTCACCACCACCGTCACCGGACCTAGATTTCCCGGGGGCGTGGTCACGGCGAGGGCGCTGTCGCCCACCGTCAGGATGGTCGCCGGCACGCCGCCGAAGGTCACTGAGGTCTGCCCGGCGAGGAAGCCACTGCCCACCAAGGCCACGGTCGTGCCCCCTTCGATGCCGCCGCTGGCGGGCAGGACCGAGGAAATCACCGGATCGATGCCGTTGTATAAGATCGAGAATCGCAACGCGGCTTGATTGCCAGTGCCCTGGGCGTTCATGGCGGCATTCGCCGGCAGGTCGACGCTGATCGTCCCCTGGCCCAAGGTCGGCTGCAGATCCACAGTGTAGGAGGTGCCACTGCCGGCGAAGTTCGCCGCGGTGGCGGAACCCAGCACCAGATCATCGACGGTGAAGCCGGTGACCGGGGCGCTGAAGGTGATGCTCAGGGGGATCGGCCCGGCCAGCGCCGGTGACGTGACGCTGGAACTCAGGACCACCGTGGGGCCGGCGACGATGGGCTGGTAGGTGAACGCCCCGACGCTGGTGGCCGAGCGGCCCGCCACCTCAACCACCACGTCCTTCGTGCCCAGGCCAGGGGGCGAAAGGAAGGAGATCGTGGAGGCGGTGACCGAGGTCACGGTGGCGGACAGGCCACCGATGGTCACTGTGGTCCGGCCTTCCAGGAAATTGGCACCGCTGAGCAGCACGGAGGTGCCACCGGTTTCGGGGCCGCTGGTGGGAGCTATGCCGGTGACCAGTGGATCGACCCCATTGAAGAAGATGCTGAACCGGAGGGCGGCGAGATTGCCCACATTGCGGTCATCCAGGGCCACCGCCGCCGGTACCTCGACGCTGATCTCCCCCTGGGTGACGGTGGGCATCAGATCCACCGTGTAGGAGGCTCCACCACCGGCAAAATTCGCAGCTGTGGCTCCGGTGAGGACCAGATCATCGACGGTGAAGCCGGTGACCGGGGCACTGAAAACGATGGTGAGGGGGATCGGCCCGCCCAGGGCTGGATCGCTGGAGCTGGACTGCAGGTTCACGGTGGGCGGAACCACGGTCGTCTGGTAGGTGAAGGCGCTGAGGCTGGTAGCCGAACGGCCTGCCACGTGGACCTCGACATCCGCCATGCCAGTGCCGGGAGGGGTGATGAGGGTGATCGATGTGGCGGACAGTGATTGGATGGTGGCGTATTGGCCGCCGATGATCACGTCGGTCCAGTTGGTCAGGAAGTTTTCCCCGCTGAGGACCACGGTCGTGCCGCCGGAATCTGGACCGGTGGCGGGGATCAGGCCGGTGATCAGCGGATCAATGCCGTTGTAGAACAGGGTCAACGGGGATGCGGTGGTATTGCCAAGTCCAGTAGCAACGCTGGTGATGGTACCGGCGGGGAATTCGACCTTCAGCTGGGCCTGGAGGACCGAAGGCACGAGTTCAAAGGAATACACCAGACCATTCTGCTGGAGGTTTTGCGCCGTGGCGTTCTCGAGCATGAGGCCGTCCAAGGTGAAGCCGGTCACCGGTTCATTGAAGGTCACCGTCACGGGAATTGGTCCTGAAATCGCCGGATCGTTCGCCAACGTGGCCAGGAACACCGAGGGTCCACTGGGTGCCGGGGTCGTAACCGTCACCTGGGCCGCGGGATCGCTGAGCACAGTGTTCACTTGCCCGTTATGGGCCGGGGTGCGGGTCCGCACGGTGAAATAATACGTGGTGGATCGCGCAAGGCCGGTCACCAGAATTTGACCCTCGGATTTGCTGATGGTCTGATTGCCGGCATCAAACACATAGGCGGTGCTGCCGTCCAGATTGTAGCCGATTTCATACTGTCCGCCGTCAGCGGTATAGGCGATCGGGGTCCAGGTCAGGAGCACATTTTCATCGACCAGGGTGGCTTGGAATCCATCAGGTGCGACGGTCTGGGTTGCCGCCCAGGTGGGCTGTCGACTCATCAGGAAGCTGTTCACCGTCGGATTTCCGCTGGTGTATAGGCCGTTGCCCTCCAAGCGCAGTCCTGTCGACAAGGTCAAATTCGTCAGGGCTGTGAGTCCGTCCGGCACTTGGCCGACGAAGTTGTTCTGGGACAGATTAAGGCTGGTGAGGGAGGCCAGGAAAGTGATGGCGGCAGGTATCTCGCCGGTCAGGCGGTTACCTCCTAGGTCGAGGACCTGAAGGAACGGGAGATTGGCGATCACCGGGGACAGGTTCCCGCTCAGGTTGTTGTTCGCCATGCTCAGGCCGGTCACGTGGCCACCAGCCACACTGACGCCCTGCCAGAGGTTCGCCGCGCCGTCATTCCACCCTGTTGATCCCGTCCATGCGGCGCCTCCGGTGGCGGTGAACCAGGAGGTCAAAGCTTGGTATTCCGAGGTGGGAATCTGGGTCTGCATGCCAGGCAGGACATTGGAATAGGTGTAGGCGTTATTTGCCGTCACGCTGCGTCCGGCCACGGTTATGGTCACAGGCACGGTGCCGCTGCCTGCGGGGGTGGTGCAGGTGATGCTCGTGGGGGTCACAGTCTGGACCGTGGCCGCGGCCCCGCCAAAGGTCACCGAGGTGGATCCGGCGAGGAAATTCGTGCCCAGGATGGTCACCAGGGTCTCGCCTGCCGTGGTTCCCACAGCGGGGCTAATGCCATTCACCGCGATGGTGGGATCGACGCCGTTGTAGAGAATGGTCTTCAAGGCCGAGGCAGTATTGCTGATCAGTTGGGCATTCAGCGCCCCGCCTGCTGGCACGCCGACCCTGATCAGGCCCTGGGTGAGAGTGGGGGTCAGGGTGAAGGTATAGGTGGCGGCATCCACCGGCAGCAATCCGCCCACGGTCGCCCCGTTGGCCAAGATATCCGAGGCGGCGAAATCCGTCACGGGGGCGCTGAAGGTTGCCAACATCGGGATCGGACCGGAAGTTACCGGATCCGTGGCGGAGGAAGTCAGGAGCACCGTCGGTGCCGTCAGCCCAGACGTACCCAGGGCGGTGACTTTCGTGCCGGTGTAGGAGAGGGCATAGGCTCCCTGGATGGTGGTGAAGGCCCCGGTCAGGGAGCCTCCGGTCAGGGTGATCAGATCCACGCTGGTGGCGGCATTGGGAACATAGCCACTGCTGGAGATCACCCGTACTGTGCCACCCAGGTTGACGGTCGCGGTGCCGGCGAAGGCCAGACGGTCCGCTTGACCGGTATTCGGTCCGCCGATTTCCAGTTCCAGGACGCCGTCGGCGCCCTGGGTGAAACCGCCGGTGCAGTTCCAGGTCTGGGGCGAATCCCGGCCCACTACGATGGTTCCATGATTGTTGAATGTGGTCACGTTTACCTGGAGGTCTCCCCCCGTGACATCTGTGGCCAAGGTGCCGTAATTGGTGATCGAAGAGCCGCTGGTGGTGGCATTGATGGTGATCTGTTGGCCATGGACCTGGAGGGGAGCGGCGATGGTCAGGGCCCCTGCGCCAGACTGGGCGAACCAGGAATTCGAGTTGTTGCCGCCGAACACGATGTCGCCGGTTCCGCCCCAGGTGGCCGTGGCCGAGCTCCAATAGAGCCGACCATAGGTGCCCCCATCGGTCCGACCCACCCGGATGGAGCCATCGATGGTGACCGCATTATCCAGGGAGCAGGAGGCTCCATTAACCAGGCCCAGGTCGATTACGGTCCCCACGGGGATGGTCACGCCGTCCAAGGTTCCCAGGGTGGAGGTGAACACCAGGCGGCTATCGGGATCACTAAGCGTCCCACCGATCAAGGATCCACCTGAAATCTGCCATGAACCGGTCTGGGCATCGAGGGCAAGGGTATTGCCGGTGCCGATGGTGAGATCGCCGGTGAGCACGACCGCATCGCCCGCGCTCCGGCTCCACCGGGTGCCGGTGACACTGGCAGCGGGGAAGGATCCGCCCAGCTTGATCGTTCCGCTCTGGGTGGCGAGGGTCCCGCTGTTGGTCCAATTGCCGGTCAGGGCGATGATGCCCTGGTTGGCGGTGACCGTGCCAGTGAGGCTGGAAGGCTGGGCATTGTAGCCAATGGTCATGATTTTTGCTGGTGTCCCAGCTTCGACCTGGCCGGCGATGGTCAGGGTCGAGCCGGCATAATACGCATAGATCACGCCGGCTCCGCCCTTCACGGTGATCCCGCTGCCCAGGGTTATGGCGGTGTTATTGGCATTATCGGCGATCAGGTTGTTGGTGGATTTTCCGAACATCACCTTGGCGGTCCCCACCGAGTCCAAGGTGGCATTTCCAGTTAGCCCAGCCGTGAAGTACAGGTAGCCATAGGTCGAACCGCTTGGGGAACCCACGGCGATGGTCCGACCCTGCCCCAGGGTGACGGTATTGGTGATTACCGCCTCGGCGCCATTGACCTGGGTGAGATCCAGATCCGCATCCAGCCGGACACCGTCAAAGGTGTTCACGGCATAATCAGCCACCAGGGTCCCACCCGTCGATGTGAGGGTGCCGCCGCGGATGGTTGATCCATGCAAATGCCAAACGCCCATGGCCAGGGTGTGGGTCAGGGTCGTACCGGCATTGATGCTGAGCTTGCCGGACAGGATCATGCTTCCACCGGTGCGGCTCCAGCGGGTATCCTGAACGCTGTCGGCAGAAAATTCGCCCCCCAGGTCCAGGGTGCCAGCGGACAATCCCAGGGTGCCGGCGTTCGCCCAGCGGCCCGCCAGGGCCAGTTCACCACCTGTGGCTCGGACTGCACCGCCTCCTGCAATCGAGGTGGAAGACGTGCTGCCATATCCAACGGTCACCGTCCCGCCCGGGACGGTCGCCTCCACTGTACCGGCAATGGTCAGGTTCGAGCCGCTGTTGTACGCGTAGATAGCTCCACTGGCACCGCTGACGGTCAATCCCGTGCCCAGGGTCATGGCGGTGCTGCCGATGTAGTCACGGAGCGTATTGTTGGTGGATCCGCCGAGAATCACCGAACCTTTCACATTCGCCCCCAGGGAGGCCACATTCCCGGCGCCACCTGAGAAGTACAGGTAGCCGTACGTGGAGCCTCCGGCGTTGCCCAGGGCGATCGTCCGCCCATTCCCCAAGGTCACAGCATTGGTGATCGTGGCTTGGGCGCTGCTTATTTGGCTGAGATCCAGATCCACATCCAGGGTCAGTCCATCCAACGTGTTGGTGGAATTCAGACCGATCAGTTTGGGGCCGGTACTGAGCCAGCTGCCACCCACGATGGTTCCCCCGGCAAGCTGCCAATCCCCCATCGCTGGGGTCTGGGTCAGGACGTTACCGGTGCCAATGGTCAAGGTTCCGGTCAGATTCACCGTGCCGCCCGAGCGACTCCACCGGGCATCCTGGACGTCCGCCGCGGAGAATTGGCCATCCAGGTTCACCGTGCCGGTGGTCGTCAAATCAATCCGGCCGCTGTTTGTCCAGATGCCGTTCACCGTCAAGGTGCCCCCCGTGGCCCGGATAGAACCGGTGATCGCCAGGGGATAGGAATCGTAACCGAGGATCACGGTATTGCCGGGAGTAGCCGCCTCCACCGTCCCGGCGATGGTCAAGGTCGAGCCGCCATAGGTAGCGTAGATGCTGCCAGAGCCGCCCTTGACGATGATCCCGTTGCCTATGGTCATCGCCGTCGAGGCGGTGTTATCCCGGAGCAGGTTGTTGGTGGAGCCGCCGAGGAGAACCGTGGCCGTCCCATCACTGGTCAGGGTGGCGACATTCCCGGACCCGGGGGTGAAGTTGAGATAGCCGTAGGTTCCGCCCGCTTGGGCGCCCACGCGGATCGTCCGTCCCGAGGTCAGGGTCACCGTGTTGCGGATTGTGGCTTGGGCGCCGCTGACGGTGGTCAAATCCAGATCCGCATTGAGGACCAGCCCATCGAGGATGTTCGCAGCATTGGTGGCCACCAGGGTCCCACCGGTGCTTTGCCAGGTCCCACCGGTCACCGTGCACCCGGCCAGGCGCCAAGTGCCCATGGCTGCCGAGTGGATCAGGGTGTTGCCGGCACCGATGGTCAGGTCACCGCTCAGGTCGACATTGCCGCCGGTGCGTTTCCACCGGGCATCCTGAACGCTGGCGGCGTTGAACGTGCCATCCAGGACGACCGTGCCCGCCGAGAGGTCGATCAGCCCGGTGTTGCTCCAGGTGCCGATCAGGTGCAGATCGCCGCCGCTGGCCCGCACGGTGCCGCTGATGGCCACGGGATAATTGGAATAGCCGAGGTTAATGGCCTTGCCCGGCGTGGTCGCCTCCACGCTGCCGGCGATGGTGAGGGACGAACTGGCATACGTCGCATAGATGCTGGCGGCTCCGCCGGAGACGGTGATCCCGCTCCCCAGGGTGACGACGGTGCCGTTGCTCACATCCCGGATGAGATTGGAGGTCGATGTGCCCAGGACCACCGAGGCCGTTCCACTTGCGCTCAGGGTGGCGATGCCGCCGACCCCACCCGTGAAGCTCAGATAGCCGTAGGTCGTCCCATCGGCGGCGCCGACGAAGATCTTCCGTCCGTTGCCCAATTGTACGGAATTAGTGATGGTGACTTGGCTGCCGCTGGTCTGGGCTAAGTCCAGATCGGCATCCAGGAACACCCCGTCCAAGGTGCTGGTGGCGCTGGTGGCGATCAGGGTTCCCCCCGTTGAGGCCAGGGTTCCG
>CANIXE010000083.1 GCA_947470885.1 Planctomycetota bacterium | reverse complement strand
TCATCGACGGATCACCCTCCTGGTGAACGTCGATTTCTAGTCCAACCTCTTGCCTTCTCCGCGTCTCCGTGTCTCCGCGTCTCCGCGTGAATTCATCGCCGGATTTAGGTTAATGGCAAATGATGTTTCCGAAAACGCGGAACACAGCTGCAAGCTACCTCAATCCATTCCACGGCTGGGCCATGTAAGGATTGAAGTAACGCAGCAGGTGCACTTCCATCAAGTTTTCCTGGCTTACAGCACCTCTGCGGCAATGCCGGCCAATTCAGAGCGCTCTGATTTGCTCAACGTCACATGACCCGCGATCCGTTGACCGCGCAGCCGTTCAACGACATAGCTCAACCCATTGGAATTGCTGTCCAGGTACGGGTTATCGATCTGGTTAGGATCACCGGTGAGGATGATCTTTGTATCTCCGCCCACCCGGCTGATGATCGTCTTGATTTCATGGGGCGTAAGGTTCTGGGCCTCATCCACGATGGCGAATTGCTTGCTGATGCTCCGTCCACGGATGTAGGTCAAAGCCTCCAGGCTGATGGCGTCCTCTTCGATCAGCCGTTTCACCACCTCGTCCGGATCCCGCTCCTCGGCGGCGAACAAATAATGGAGATTGTCGAAGATCGGGCCCATCCAATGACTCAACTTGTCGTCCTTTGAACCTGGCAGGTAGCCGATGTCCTGGCCCAGGGGCATGATCGGCCGGCTAACCAGGAGCTTTTTGTAGCGCTCATCGTGGATCACTTGGGTCAATCCGCAGGCCAGGGCCAGCAGCGTCTTACCGGTGCCGGCCCGGCCCACCAGGGTCACGAGGGTCACCTTGGGATCGAGCAGCAGCTCGAAGGCCATCCGCTGTTCCGGTGAACGGGGCTTCACCCCAAACAGGGCGGGGACCTCGGCTGCCAAACGGTGCAGGTATTCCGATTCCGCGTCGTAGATCGCCAGCAGATGATGGGATTCATCCTTCTTATCGACGATCATCACGAATTGATTGTGATTGAGGGGACCTTCCTCCTCATTCACCAGTCCTTTGGCCGGAAACGAATCCTTCACCGCCAACTTGTCGACCATCGCCGCCGTCACCTGGACGGTGGTGTAGCCGGTATACAGCTCGTCGGCATTCACCTTCTGATTATTGAAATCCTGGCTGGGGATGCCCAGGGCATCTGCCTTGATCCGGGCATTGATGTCCTTCGAGATGAAGAACACATTGTGGCCCTGGGCCCGGAGCAGGTGGGCGCAGCCGAGGATGTGGTTGTCATTCACCCCAGGCAGCAGCCCGTCCAGCACATCGTGGCCAATGACCACCTGGATCAGGCCGCCCTGGGGTGTCTGCACACCATCCCGGAGTGAGCCCTGGAGGCGCAGCTTGTCGAGATTGCGGGCAACTTCCCGGGCATTGCGGCCCAATTCATTATTGGCGGTCTTGAAGCGGTCCAGCTCTTCAAGCACGATCATCGGAATGACGACGTGGTGTTCGGCGAAGGCGAACAGCCCCGCTGGATTGTGGAGCAGGACGTTCGTATCGATGACGAAGGTCTTTTCGCGCTTGACCGGGATGCTCTGGGGGGTGGGCATGGTGGAATAGACCCCCAATCGACCCGCTCCGCAAGGGCTGATTTTTCCGCCCCCGGATTACCGGGCGAAGAGTCTCAAGAGAACGATGATGGCAACGGTTACACTAATGATCACGGCCACCTGGATGGTGATATTCAGGATCCCGCCGGGGGCTTTCACCGGGGGGCGCCCCACCGGTCGCTGTGGCGCCAGCGTGGTGTCGACGGGACGGGCAAAACGGGTGGTGGTCCGGGTGGAGGTGGCTCCTTCCGGGACCGGATTGGCGACGATGATGGGCCCCACGGTCCCCTGGGCCGGGGTGGTGGATACGCCCTTCCGGGCCAACCGACCCGTGGCCGTAGCCTTACGGACCTGGGTTTCCGGTGATTTCCAGCCGTCCGTCGCCTTTCGGGGGATGGTCCGGGTCAGGCTGAGGGCCGGGGTCGGGGCCCCTCCCCCGAACCGGTCCAGAAGGCGGATCAGTTCGGCATGGGTCGCGATGCGATCCCGCCGGTCGATGGCCACCATGCGCTGATGAAGATTAGACAATTCCCGGCTGATCTCCGGTTGAACGTCCCGGAGCAGCCGTGGCCCGGCGGACGTCAGCTTGTGGATGGCTTCATGGCCGTTGTAGCCGGTGACAAAGCCTTCGCTGGTGAGCATCCGGTACAGCAAACAGCCCAAGAGGAAGATGTCGCTGCGGACGTCGATCCGCACGCCCTCCGAAATGTATTCTGGAGCCAGGTAGTATTCCGTGCCGGCGCTCTCCGACTGGGATTCCTTCACCAGCCAGCGGGCAGGGTGGGGAACTCCCAACTCGTCGAGGAGGACCTCGCCGTCCGCCGACAGGAGGATGACCTCCGGCCGGAGGTAGCCATGGACCAGGCCCGCCTGGGCGGCCTCCCCCAGGACCTGGGCCAGCTGGCGGATGATGCTGATGGCATGGGGCGGGGCCAGAGTCCGCCTCCGGGCCAGGACCTCCCGCAGGCTTTCGTGTTCCGGGGCGTCTATGGCAAAGAGCGCATGACCGCCGCCCCCCACCGGCCGGGATTCGGTAAGTCGCAGCAGGTGCAGGTGCTGCACCTGGGAGGTCAACCGGCTCCAGGGTCCGACGCTTTCGATGAAGGCGGCATCCGCCGCCAATCCCTCGTTGAGAATCAACACCCGGGAAATCGTCCCGGAGCCATCCCGCAACCGATAACGCCGGCCCATCGGGGATTCATCCAGGGTCGCAACTACAGAATAGCCGGGCAGATAAGGTAGCGTGGGCAGGAGCAACTCGGCCCCGAACCCCCGCCGAGGATCCAGGGCAGAATCACCGGCATCAATGATCTCAGGGAATTCGATGGGGGTATCCTGCCGGATGGGAACCGCCGGGGCCAGGTCCCGCAAAGACACCTTGGCAAGCACGGGAGCAATTGGGTTCCTCGCCGGCGTGGCGTCCCGGATCGGCAGCACGGGCGGTGCGGTCAGCCCCCGGTCCATGTCGGTAATGACGAAGGCTACCCCGCAGGCCGAGCAGGCCTGGGTACCGACCAGGCGGTGGGACGGCACCTCCATCAT
Source organism: Planctomycetota bacterium (assembly GCA_947470885.1). GTDB lineage: Bacteria > Planctomycetota > UBA11346 > UBA11346 > UBA11346 > CAIUVD01. The sequence continues at coordinate 5,100 of CANIXE010000083.1, read as the reverse complement.
TTTTTGGCAACGGTAACAAGTGATCAGCCACGAGGTTGGGGCCGGCTTGGGGACATCGGCGGCGGGCAGCTGGGCATCCGCCAGGGCATCCGCTAAATGCGCGGCCAAGGCACCGCACGGCTCCATCACCCCAGTACCCTCGGTAGCGACCGAGGGGAACGACGGCCAGTTGCCGACATTCATCAGAAGAAGGAGCTGCTGGAGCGGAACTTGGTTGGGCAGGTCCTGCTTATTGAGCTGAAGAACAACCGGAAAGCGATCCACCGCAGTCTTCGGATGGGTTTGGAGGAGGTTCGCCAGCATCTCGTTCATCGAGGCGATGTTCTCGTCCAGGGCCTCCCGCCGGCAGTCGGCGACGAAGACCACGCCGTCGGCGTGCTCCAGGATCTGCTTCCGGGTCGCGGCGTAGTAGCTCTGGCCAGGGACGGTGTGCAATTCCAGGCGGACCTGCCGGCCCTGGATCGTCGCCAGATCCACCGGCAGAAAGTCGAACTGGATGGTCCGCTCGCTATGGGTGTCCACCGAGATCAGGTCTTGGCGGGAGTTGGCCGGCAACCGTTCGTGGATCGCCCGCAGGGTGGTGGTCTTCCCGGACATCCCCGGACCGTAATAGACGATCTTGAGGATCAGTTCGTTACGAGTCGCGTCATACCGCATGGTGCAGGTCGCCCGTGCGCGGCTGGAACCAGGGAAGGACGACCAGCAGGACGAAGCCGACGCAGATCGCGCTGTCGGCGATGTTGAACGTGGGCCAGGGGTTCAGGGGCCAGAACCCCAGGTCGACGTGGATAAAATCCCTTACTCCGGGCATTTTTCCCAAAGCCATGGCCGAACGATCCCAGGCGTTCCCCAAGGCGCCCCCCAGGACCAGGCCGAACGCCACGTTCGCGCTCCGTCCCTGGGTGCGGTAGCCCTGCCACCAGACGACCCCCAGCACCGGAATAAGAACGAAAGTCAGACCCACCACCAGCCAGGGATGATCGGCGAAGAGGCTCCAGGCGACTCCGGGATTGTAGACCCGGATCAGCCAATGGGGCAGGCCATCAGCGGCGGACACCAGATTGAATAACAGGTATTTGCTGAGCAGATCCAACACCAGGGCCACCCCCAGGGCGCCGCCGAACCACGGCAGCCAGGACGGCTTCCGCCGAATTGCTTGGTCACTGGGCATGACCGGCGACGATAGGGTCGAACCAGGGCGCTGCAAACGACCGGCTGGGGAGGACGATTGCACCCCTTCACCACCCCGGAAACTCCCCGCCCATCCGCAGGTCGAAGGGTCCGCCATGTCCGCTCCTCTCCCGGTCGCCGCCTCCCATCTGGTGGGCAATTATGGCCGCAATCCCATCGCCTTCGTCCGGGGTGAGGGCGTGCGCCTATACGACGCCCAGGGCAAGGCCTACCTGGATGCCTTCGCCGGGGTCGCGGTAAGCGCCCTGGGCCACGCCCATCCCAAGCTGGTGGCGGCCATCGCCCGCCAAGCCGCCGCCGTGGCCCACGTCAGCAACCACTACCAGATCCCGGAACAAGAAGCCCTGGCTGGCCGGCTGGTGGCCGCCGCGGGCATCAAGGGCACCGGGCCGCTGCAAAAAGTCCTGTTCGTCAACACCGGCACGGAAGCCAACGAAGCCGCCTACAAGACGGTGCGCCTGTGGGGCAACGTCGCCCACGGTGGGCGCAAGACCCGGATCATCGCCTTCACCGGCGGGTTCCACGGCCGGACCATGGCCAGCCTGAGCCTGACCGCGAATCCCAAGTACCGGGAGCCCTTCGCCCCCCTGCTGCCGGTGGAATTCCTGCCCTTCGGCGACTTCGCCGCCGCCAGCGCCGCCTTTGCCGAGCGGGGGGACGAGATCGCCGGGGTGTTCATCGAGCCGATCCAGGGCGAGGGCGGGGTGATCCCCGCGCCTCCGGGCTACCTGGCCCACCTGCGGGCCCTGTGCGACCGCCACGCCAGCCTGCTGGTCCTGGACGAGGTCCAGACCGGCGTCGGCCGTTGCGGCGCGAACTTCGCCTTCCATCTGCCTGGGGTTGTCCCCGACATCCTGGTCCTGGCCAAAGGCCTGGGGGGTGGCGTGCCCATCGGCGCCATCGTCACCACCGAGGCGCTTTCTGCACTCATCAAGCCAGGCCTCCACGGCACCACCTTCGGCGGCAATCCCCTGGCCTGCGCCGCCGGTTTGGCGGTGACGGAAGAAATCTTCCAACCCACCATGCTGGCCCGGATCGACGCCCGGGGCGAACAGCTACGCCGGGGCCTGGCCCGGGTGTTCGGCAGCGCCGCCATCGAAGTCCGGGGCCGGGGCCTGCTGTGCGGCGTCCAGCTGGCGGTGGAACCCAGCACCAAGCTGATTCCGGCGGCCCGGGAGCACGGCCTGATCGTCGGCCCCTCGGGCAACAGCACCCTGCGCCTGGCGCCGCCCCTGATCATCTCCATCGCCGAGGTGGACGAGTTGCTGGAGCGCCTGGAAGCGGCCTGGAACTCGGTGAAGGGTTGAGCGCGGTCGGGCTTCGGCCCGATCGCCGTAGTCGCATCCACATCCTTGCCGAGCTGGCGCTCGGCGCTCCGGAATCCCTATGTCCGACCGCCCTGCATTTCTGATCTTTGACATCGAAACCGTGGTGGACGGCCGCCTGGTTCAGCGAATCCGTTATCCCGGGGACGCCCACCTGACCCCCGCCGAGGCAGTGGCCCGGTACCGCGCCCAATTGCTGGAACAAAGCGGCGGGAAGTCGGATTTCGTGCCCCACACGTTCCATGTCCCGGTGTCGGTGGCGATCGCCAAGGTGGGGGACGACTATGGCCTACTGGAGGTCCGCACCCTGGACCGGCCCCGGTTCCGGCCCCAGGTCATCACCCGGACCTTCTGGAAAGGCTGGCAGACCTACGGCCAGCCAACCCTGGTAACGTTCAACGGCCGGTTCTTCGATCTGCCGGTGATGGAGCTGTGCGCCTACCGCTACGGCATCAGCCTGCCGGCGTGGTTCGACGCCCCGGGAAACCAATACAACCAGCCCCGGAACCGCTTCAACACCAAGGCCCATTTCGATCTCCAGGATTTCATCGGCAACCAAGGCGCGACCCATGTGCCCGGCGGCTTGAACCTGTGCGCCCAGCTGGTGGGCGCCCCGGGGAAAATGGACACCAAGGGCGACATGGTCCAGGAATTGTGGGAACGGGGCGAGCACAGCCGGATCGACGATTACTGCCAGTGCGACGCCCTGGACACCTACTTCGTGTTCCTGCGCACCCGGGTGCTGGTGGGTGCGCTCAGCCTCAGCGACGAGCGCAAATTGGTGACCCGGGCCCGGACCTGGCTGGAACAGGCCTCGATCTCGAATCTTGCCCTGGCGGACTACCTGGTGCGCCTGAAGCCCTGGGAGCCGCCCGGCGAGGATGACGACGGATTCCTCGCATGAGCAGCCGCAGGCTGCTGGGGGGTGGAGGGCCGTCAGGCCCGGAACGGAGCGGGGGCGCAGCCCCTGCTTTAACAGGAACTGGGGACGGCGAAGCCGACCCTTCCGGCGAAGCCGGAACCCCAGCGAAGCTGGGGAAGTTCATTAGCGGGCCAGAGGCCCTGTTGGAAAAGGTGCGCAACCTGCCGGAAACGCCGGGCTGCTACCTCTACAAGGATGCCGAAGGCCGGGTGATCTACGTCGGCAAGGCCAAGCGCCTGCGCCGCCGGGTCGCCAGCTATTTCCAAGACAAGGCCGGACATCCGGCCAAGACCCTCCGCCTGGTCCAGGACGTGGTGGACCTGGAAGCCATCAGCACCGACAGCGAGGTGGAAGCCCTGCTGTTGGAAAACAGCCTGATCAAGGACCTCCAACCGCGCTACAACATGCGCCTGAAGGACGGCAAGCAGTACCCCCTCCTGGCGATCACCCGGGAGGAATTTCCCCGGGTCTTCATCACCCGGGACCACGATACCGCCAATGCCGAACTCATCGGCCCCTTCGGCAGCAGCACCGACTTGAACCGGGCGTACCACTTCCTCCAGCGGGTGTTCCGCTTCCGGGTCTGCGACCTGGACCTCCACGAGGCCGATCCCACCCGCAAGCACTTCAAAGCCTGCTTGAACTACCACATCCGCCGCTGCAGTGCCCCCTGCACCCCAGTGATCGACGCGGCCACCTATCGCGAGGACATCCGCGGCCTGAAGGCATTCCTGAGCGGTCGGGGCAAGGCCCAGATCCTCGCCGAACTGACGACCCGGATGAAGGACGCCGCCAAGGAACTGCGCTTCGAGGAGGCCGCCCGCTGCCGAGACCAGCTGCAGGCCATCGGCAAGCTGAAGGAACGGGGTGATCTCACCGATTACGATGAACCCGCCGCCCCGGTGATCGATCTGGCCGCCGGGATGAAGGCCCTGGCGGAGCACCTCGATCTGAAAGGCCCGCCCCGGGTCATCGAAGGCTTCGACATCGCCCACCTGATGGGCACCCACGTGGTGGCTGCCCAGGTCCAGTTTGTCGGCGGCGTGCCCCACAAGGACGGCTACCGCCGGTTCAAGGTGAAGGGCGGCGAGAACGGCCCGTCCAATGACGACTTCGCGGCCATGGAGGAAATCGTGGGTCGGCGTTACCGCCGCCTGGTGGACGAAGGCCAGACCCTGCCAGACTTGGTGCTCATCGACGGCGGCCATGGCCAGTTGTCCAGGGCCAAGCAATCCCTGGTGGCCGCCGGCGCCGGCCATGTCCCGGTGGTCAGCCTGGCGAAACAAGAAGAAACCATTTGCCGGGTCGATGGTTCGGAACTGCGCCTGTCCCGCCGGGACCCGGGCCTGAAGCTGCTACAATACGTGCGGGACGAGGCCCACCGCTTCAGCCGGCGGTATCTCCACCTGCTCCAGCACCAGGCGCTGACGGAATAGCCCCTGGGCGCCGCAATTGAACGCTGGATGTCCATGACGGAGCACTCTTTGCGGCGCCAGTCCGGTCGTCCACCAGCAGTAAGCCTAAATACCGCATCGGATTTTTCACGCGGAGGCGCGGAGAACACCGTTCTTTCGCGCTTAACCAATGTCATCGACGGATCACCCTCCTGGTGAACGTCGATTTCTAGTCCAACATCTTGCCTTCTCCGCGTCTCCGCGTCTC
>CANIXE010000082.1 GCA_947470885.1 Planctomycetota bacterium | reverse complement strand
AGGTCCAGCGGACGGGGCGAAGTCCAACCACCATCGCGCAGGTATAGTAGATGAAATCGCTCAGCATCCAATAAACGACTAACCACGTTGAGAACTGCTGTGGATCACCCCCTGTCCAGATCCCTATCGAAGCGGCCTTAACCAGGATCAGAGGAATGATCGGAGTCAGCATGCCCAAAAGCCGTTCCAGCGCTGTACCTTCTCTCATGAATTGATTGTATCCGCTTTTTCTGGCACTCCTGCCCACGAAGTATCCGAATACCAATAGAAAATTTTCGGGCATGATCCGCCACCACATGTTTCCAAACGTGTGGGCTGTTTCAGGTCTTATATTAATATCAACTACGGCGGCCACCACGCCTATGATTAACCATAACCACCAAGTACTTCGGAGGTGGTATTTGGCCAGGGTTGCAAGGCGAGAAGGATTCATGTGGCATTCCTTTCAAGGGTGGGCAATACGGTATCGATGGTGGTGGAAATGAGTGTTCGATGGGGTGAGAGATAGGCGGTCAAGGCTGTATCAAGGTTCAGCGGCAGGGACTGCACGGTCGAGGCCCCACAGCTGGCTGCCCACTGGTCAATGTCCCCATCCGGTATTACAGCGATCGCCTCGACTGCATTTCCATCGACATGCCAGGAGAGGACACCTGGCCTTGGCGTTGGCGGCAATGAAGAAAATCCCAGTAGGATACGGTGGATAGAGGAACGAAACTCATCCAAGGTGACATCCGCGATCAATGCACCCCGGTCAAGAATCGCCAGGCGATCCGCCACCCGATCGACATCTTCAACCTGATGCGTACTGAAAATCACCGTCCTGCCGGGTCGACGAGCCGTAGCGAGGATTGCCTCGATCACATCGCGACGAGCCGACACATCGAGTCCTGCAGTAGGATCGTCGAGGATCAGAAGATCCGGATCGTTGGCGAGTGCCGCTGCGATGAACAAGCTGGTGCGCTGGCCTCGCGACAATTCGCCCAGGCGCTGGTCACGTTGGATTCCTGCCCGTTTAGCCAAGACATCAAAGCTGGTCTGATCGAAACGCGAGTTCATGGCACGGCGATAATTGGCGAACTGCTGCACTCGGAGTCCCGGATCAACCGAATCCGCATCGCACAGGTAACTGATCCGTTCTTGCTGTCGTTGATTGTCCCGGCGCACCGGTTGTCCAAACACCTCGATAGTGCCATTGGTTGGGGCAAGCAAACCCAATATGAGCTGCAACAAGGTGCTTTTTCCTGCACTATTGGTGCCCACCAGGGCGAGTATCGTGCCCTGTGGCACCGTCAAAGAAACTCGATCGAGGGCAATTTTCTGGCCGAAACAGCGCGTGAGTCCAGCGCAGCGTAGGGCGGCGGGAGCGGTCATGGAAGGTCCTTCTCGTTGAAATGCCTGGTCAAGGCCGCGATGACATCGCTGCGGGTCCACCCATGACGCGCAGCATCAGCGACCAACGGCGCCACCGCGTCGTCCAATCGACGGCGCAACTCATCAGCACTCAGGACCATCCGTGGCGCCGCCGCCACATACCCACGTCCAGGCTGGCCGCGAACCAGCCCAGCGGTTTCCAGCTGGGCATACGCCTTGGCCACGGTGTTGGGATTTACCGCCAAGCGTGCAGCGATGTCGCGCACACTCGGAAGGGTCTCGCCAGGACTGACCTGACCAGAACGGATGGCGAGGGCCATTTGATCGACGATCTGTGCGTAGATCGGACGATCCGAGGCCAAATGGAGGGTGAGTGGCAGCACGTGTTCATCTGTACTATGTATACTAGTACAGTCAATAAGATTATCCCGGCTTGCCAACCACCTCATGCCCAGGAGAGCGTGAAAGATTCCGCCACCTCGAACCACTGGGCCATAGTCAGGTTCCACTCCAGCGGAGGATGGGAGGGCCTGGGAGTCGTCCTCCATGTTGTAACCACTTGGGCCCATGCTTGGGTCCTGAAAATCACCTGAGTCGTACCCCGGTCTGTGCAGCATGGGGCCATGAACAAAACTCTGGACCTCAACCTCCTGTCTTGGCTGGCATCGGCCGAGTGATTTCACGCCGCTGAACTGGTGGCCAGCTACGATTTTCCCCCAGGAAAAGAGGAAATCCTGAAAGCCTGGAGGTGGCTCCCGCCAAGCCCCCCATTAGCCTGGGACATGATGGAGCCATCCCATTCCTGTCGCTGATCTCATCGTCAAACTCACCAGGGACGCAGTTACCAACGCGGGGATGGAGCATCATCCGCACCGTCTTCACCATACTTCAAGCGGCGAAAGGTTACCGCACCTGGACGAATTTTTGGATATCCATCTTGTTTTTTTCGTTGGTTTAGCCCGCCCACCAGGATGAGCAGTCACATACCCGTAGGCATTCCGCAAAGCAGCGGAAAGAGCCAACAAAGAAAACTTGCCGCGCAGGCTGGCACATGATCAGAATTCCATTGACAGATGGCGCGGTGGAACCTGCAACAAAATGATAACATTTACCTACCTGGAATACACCCCATGTAACTGGATCACTACCGCCATGTCTGACACTCGGGGCCGGAGAAATCCACCACCAGCAATATTGCGCCCCTCGTGGTCATCCTAAGGTCATCACGCGCAAGTAGCAGGAGCAGGGGCATGGAGTTGCCATTCGCCACCGGTCGTCTCCGGTGATGGCCTTCCTGGACCGCGACTGACCCAACCCCGGAGGCGACATGGCCAAGGCGATGGTGGATCCCGAAGAACTGCTGAAGTTCGTCGGTGCCCTCAAACGATTCAACGAGACGACCAAGAACGAACTGGGCACGGTAAGCCGCCAGTTTCGCCGCCTGGGGGAAACTTGGCAGGACGAGGAACAGGCGAAATTCGCCGAGTCCTTCGAACTGATGGTCCGGGTGGTGACCCGGTTCATCGAGGATTCCGAGCGCCAGGCCCCGGCCCTGACCCGCAAGGCCGAACACATCCGCGAGTATTTGAGGCCGTCGTGAGCCGGGCCGAGATCGCGGATCCAGAGGTCCTGCGGGCATTTCGCCTGCGTCTGTCCGGCTTCCTGCGGGATACCCAGACCGGCCTGGGCGGGGTAGTCGCCCAGTATTATGCGGTGGAGGAACGCCTGCGGGGCGAGCTGCAGAGCCATTGGAAATCCCAGCTCCGCCGCCGGGAGGAGGTCTACAACATCGCCCGGTTGAAATACCTCGCTGCCAAGGATGAGGTGGATGCCGCCCGCCGGGGCCGGGGCGGCGGCAAGCAAAGTTGCGACGATGAACGCCTGGACATGCAACGGGCCCAACGCAAACGGGACGAGGCAGAAGAAAAACTGGCCCACATCGCCCGCTGGCTCCACCGTCTGCACCAGGACGGCGAACCCTTGGTGGGCCGCTGCCGGAACCACGACCTGGGCCTGGGGGATCTGGGGGACAAGGCCCTCCGCGCCCTGGACACCATGGCGAAGAATCTTGACGCCTACCACGCCGTCCGTCTGCCACCGTCATCGGCGCCCACCACCGCCCCGGGAGGGACCTGATCATGGCCGGCGTAATGGGCGACGATGCCCTGCTACAAAAAGCCATCCAGGATCTGCTGGAGGCCTGGAATGCGACTGAGGCCGCCTGGCATGACGATGCCCGGGATGAATTCGCTGAACACCACCTGAAGCCCATCGAAGGCCGGGCCCGGGACGCAGTCAAGGCCATCAACATGCTCGAATCCCTGCTCGCCGAGGCGACCCGCCAATGTCAGTGAATGCTCCCGCGGACGTCCTACCCGCCACCAGCCCCGTTCCTACTCAACCCAACGAATTCTCCGGCATGGTCGAACAAATTCGGGACGGCAGCACCCGCCTGGCGGCGATCAGCGACACTTGGCGCCAGGGCAAATATGCCGCGTACCAGGCCAGGACAAAAATTCTGGCTGACGGTGAGAAAACCCTGGCCGCCCTGATTCAGGAGGCCAAGGAGGCGGTCCCCGCCATCGACCTGGAAGCCGCCCAGACGGCCCTGATCCAGGCCAAGGACCAGGCCTTGGCCCGATCCACCCGGGCGGGCATGAATGTCCGCCGGGAATTGAAAAACCGCCTGGAACGGGATCTGGAAGCCCTGGCCAAGGCCCCGGGGCAAACGGCTGACAACCATCTGGATCCCCAGCTCCGCAGCGAATTGGTGGGCCGGCGCACGGATTTCCAAGGAAAGATAGGACGCCTGCGCAGCACCGGGGCGGACCTCCTTCAGAAGCTGGAACAGGTGTACCGTCGGGCGGGGTTGCGCCTGCCCGCTCAGGGGGCAGATGCAGCCGCCCTGCCGCCCTGGAAGGCCGACCGCCTAGTGGCCCAACTCAGCGACGAGTTGAAGGGCAGCGCCGCCCGGATCAGCGCCTCCATCCAAGATGGCCGCTACCGCCTGTGCAGTCTGGGGGGCCGGGTGCTGCTGTATGGTGGCTTGGCCCTGCCCCACGTGCTGGCCCTGGGCATTCTCTACGCCCTGCGGGTTGACGTGATGTTCCTCCTGGGAGTCGTGGCGTCCGCCGTTTTCGTCGAATCCGTGGCTGCGCTGGTGGTCTTCATCGTTCGTCGTCGCCTGGCGGGATTTCTCCAACCCCTGGTCAGTGACCTGCGAACCCAAATCGGACGGATCAGCCTGACCGAGACCCAGGGCCTCAAGGAATACGATCCCGAGACCGTGGCCCGGGACCTGCGCTTCAAGGCCGTGGTCCAGGAAATGGCCGCCAAGACCGAAGCATTGAAAACCGCCGAGGAAAAAGCCGTGGCTTCCACCTGGCAGCGGGAAGCCCGGATCCGCCGCCGGTTGGAAACCCGCCTGTCCGCCGCCCAGGACGACTTGCTCCGCCGGGCTGAACGCGCCCAGGCCGAGGCGAAGCGCCGCCGGGAGCAGGCGGTGGCCGACCACCAGACCACCCACGCCGAACGTCTGGCCACCCTGAATCGCCGCTGGGAGGACACCCGTTCCCAGTTGGAAGCCGACTGGCAGGTGACCCGAGCGGATCTCCTGGCCCACACCGGGGCCGCCGACCGCCAGGCGACGGACGCCCATCCCCCCTGGGACGATCCGCGCTGGGCCACCTGGACGCCCCCCACCGCCGCGCTAACCACCATCCCCCTGGGTGTTGCCCGTCGGTCGTTGGCGGACTGCGTCGCGGAAGAGCCAGTGAAAGAGCACCCCGGCCCCATCGACGGCGATCTGAACATCCCCGTGGCCCTGACTCTGCCCGACAAGGCGGCCCTGCTGGTGCGCTTCGATCCGGGTTCCCGGGCGGCGGCCCTGGACCTGGCCAATGCGCTGGTCCTGCGCGCCCTCACCAGCCTGCCCGCCAGCCGATTGAAGTTAATTTTGGTGGATCCCGTGGGCCTGGGCAGCGCATTTTCCGGCCTGTTGGATCTGGCGGACCACGATGAAACCCTGTTGCCCGGCGGCGTGCTGGTGGAACCCGCACGGATCGAACGGGGCCTGGATGATCTGGTGGCCCACCTGGAAGTGGTGATCCAAAAGCACCTCCGGGGCAAATACGCCACCATCGCTGATTATAATCGCCAGGCCGGAGAATTGCAGGAGGCCCTGCGTCTCGTCGTCCTCGCGGATTTTCCCGCGGGCTTTTCCGAGCGCACCCTGGAGCGCCTGGGCGTCCTCCTGCGCAGCGGACCCCGCTGTGGCGTCCATGTGGTGGTCCTCCACGATGACCGGAAGCCCATTCCCAGCGTCCTGGATCAACCGTGGTTCAGGGCCAATGGCCTGGTGCTGCGCGGTGACCAAGGCCGATTCCGGGTAGACCACGAAGGATTGGCCGGCTGGTCATTCCTCCCCGGAGGATTGCCGGCCCCAGCTTTACAAAGCGACCTCCTGGCGCGCATCGGCCTTCAGGCCCAGCGGGTCCGCCGGGTCGAGGTGTCCTTCGCTGCCGTCGCGCCCCCCGCCGGGGCGATGTGGTCCCTGTCCGCGGCGAAACATCTGCGAATCCCCATCGGCAAATGCGGTGCTGATCGTTTGCAGTATTTCGACCTGGGGGTGGGCACCGCCCAGCACGCCCTGATCGGCGGCCGCACGGGTTCCGGCAAATCCACGTTGTTCCACGTCCTGGTGGTCAGCGCCTCCCTGTGGTACGCCCCCCGGGAAGTGGAATTCCACCTGATCGACTTCAAGAAAGGCGTGGAATTCAAAACCTACGCCACCCATCACCTGCCCCACGCCCGGGTGATCGCCATTGAAAGCGACCGGGAATTCGGCCTCAGCGTCCTCCGCAACCTGGACCAGGAACTGACCCGCCGGGGCGATGCCTTCCGGGTCGCCGGAGCCCACGATCTGGCGGCGTTCCGCAATTCTGGTGGAGAATTCCTGCCCCGGATCCTCCTGCTCATCGACGAATTCCAGGAGTTCTTCACCGAGGACGACGCGGTGGCCCGGGATGCCGCCCTGCTGCTGGACCGCTTTGTCCGCCAGGGCCGGGCCTTCGGACTCCACGTGGTCCTGGGCTCCCAGACCCTTGGGGGCGCCTACACCATGGCCAGGAGCAGCCTGGGCCAGATGGGCGTGCGCATCGCCCTGCCCTGCAACGAAACCGACGCCCATCTGCTCCTGCACGAAGAAAACGACGCCGCCCGCCTGCTCACCCGCCCCGGCGACGGCATCTACAATGACCGGGCGGGCCTGACCGAGGGCAACAGTCCCTTCCAGGTTTGCTGGCTGCCCGAGGCCGAGGAATCCGCCTGCCTGGATATCATTGCCCAGCGCACCGCCGCCGAAGGCTGGAAGGCTTCCCGGCGCACCGTGGTGTTCGAAGGCAACGGCCCGTCCCGCCTGGATGAAGACGGCGATCTGGCGGATCTGCTGGGCCGGATCCCCAGGGAAAAAGACCGCCGCCTGCGGGCCTGCGTCGGCCAGGCCAGCTCCCTCAACGGCGCGACCCAGGTGGATCTCCTGGGGGCCGCCGGGGGCAATCTGCTGATTCTGGGCCAAAACCGAGAAGCCGCCGCCACCACCTGCGGAGCGATCATCTTGGGCTTGGCCGCCCGCCACAGCGTGGGGGGCATCCGTCTCCTGGCCCTTGATGGCGAAGACCGGGAAGCCCCCTTCGCCGTCCTCCACAGCCGGTTGGCCGCCTGCCTGCCCCATGCGCCCCTACGCCACGAAGCCCGGGGCGTCACCGAAGTCCTGGCAGAACTGGCAACGCTGCTTGAAGCCCGGCAGTCCGGCGCGGATACCCAACGGGTGCCGGTGGTCCTCACGGTGTTCGCCCTCCAGCGCCTGCGGAACCTGCGCCCAGACGACGACGCCTATGGCCGGGCGGGGGATGAACCACCGGCGGAGCGCTTCGCCCGAATCCTCGCCAACGGCCCGGAATACGGCATCCACACCGTAGTCTGGTGCGATTCCCTGGCCTCAGCCCAGCGGGGCCTCAGCCGGCGTTCCATGCGGGACTTCGACGCCCGCATCCTCTTCCAGATGAGCGCCAGCGATTCCGGCGAACTCATCGACGACGACGGCGCCAGCCGCCTGGGACTCCACACCGCCATCCTCTCCGTGCTCAGCGAAGGCCGGCGGGAGAAGTTCCGACCCTTCGCGATTCCTGACCAGGGATTCCTGGACTTGGTGGCGACCAAGTTGGGGGCGCGGACCGGCGGGTGATCCGTAATATTCAGCTCTGGGATTCCGGTTCGGAGCACATCAGCATCTGTCAGCCAACGAGGAAATATCACGCCACGGGATCAGGTGCACCCCTTCCCGCAGACCGGCGCTGGTGCCACCATGGACCAGCACCGGGGGTTCTGATTCAGCTCCCGCGAGAGCGACCCAGCGGCTGAGTCCGTTCAGCCAATCGCCGGCGATGGTGGCGCCGGATTTGCATTCGATGGGCAGCAGGGTCTGGCCATGATCGGCAAGCAGGTCGACTTCTTCACCCACGTGGTTGCGCCAGAAAAACAGATTTGCGCTTTCCCCCCTTTGGTAGCGACCTTTCAGCAGTTCGCTAAAGACCCAGCTTTCGAAAATCGCGCCCCGGGCGGGATGAGTGGCCAGATGATCCGCATCCTGGATGGCCAACAGACGGCAGCACAGCCCGCTGTCGAGCCAATGTAACTTCGGGGTCTTCACCAGACGCTTGCGGAAATTGCGATGATGCGGCTGGACCAGACAGATCAGACCGCTGGTCTGCAGCACCCCCAGCCACGATTTGGCGGTGTTCACCGACACCCCTGCATCTGCCGCGAGGGATGACATATTGACCAACTGCCCCACCCAGCCGGCACACAGGGTGACGAAGCGTTGGAACGCCGCGAGATCGCGGATTT
>CANIXE010000081.1 GCA_947470885.1 Planctomycetota bacterium | reverse complement strand
GTCACGATCTTGGAACCGGTGACGTAGTCGCCGTATTCAGCGGTGTTGCTGATGCTGTAGCGCATGTAGCTGAGGCCGCCTTGGTACAGCAGGTCGACGATCAGCTTGACCTCGTGGAGGCATTCGAAGTAGGCCATCTCGGGGGGGTAGCCCGCCTCGGTCAGGGTTTCGAAGCCGGCTTTGACCAGGGCGCTCAGGCCGCCGCAGAGCACGGCCTGCTCGCCGAACAGGTCGGTCTCGGTTTCGTCGCGGAAGGTGGTCTCGATGATCCCGGCCCGGGCGCCGCCGACGCCGTTGCCGTAGGCCAGGGCGCGCTGGAGGGCCTTGCCGGTGGCGTCCTGGTGGATGGCAACCAGGCAGGGCACGCCGCCGCCCTTCTCGTATTCCGAGCGGACGGTGTGGCCGGGGCCCTTGGGGGCGATCAGGGCGACGTCGACATCGGCGGGCGGCTTGACGAAGCCGAAGTGGATGTTGAAGCCGTGGGCAACCATGAACAGGTCGCCCTTCTTCAGGTTCGGGGCGATGTCCTTCTCGTAGGCCTCGGGCAGGAACTCGTCAGGGACCGTGGCCATGATCACGGTGGCCTTCTGGACGGCTTCGGCGACCGGGAGGACGGTCATGCCGTGCTTCTTGGCCAGCTTGGCGGTGTCGCTCTTGGGATTATGGGCGCCAACGATGACGTTGATGCCGCTATCCCGCAGGTTCTGGGCGTGGGCGTGGCCCTGGCTGCCGTAGCCGATGATGGCGACGGTGGCCTTTTTCAGGGGGGCGAGCTTGGCGGTCTTCTCGTAGTGGACCTTGATGGCCATGGGGATTCCTGCGGGAAACAGTGATGATGGCGGCGGGGGTGCCCGCTGCCGGGGTGAAAAAGGAAGGGGGGGAGGCTATGCTGGGCTGATCGGCGCTCCAGCGGGAAAACGCTGGAGGCCGAGAATGTCGTTCGCCTGGGCTAATCAGCCGGCGGCTTCGTTCAGTTCGCCATCCACGACCAGGGTCCGGTGGGCCTTGGTGTTCTCATCCAGCAAGCGGGATAGTTCCTGCATCGCCAGGTCGACCACGTCATCCCGGCGAATGACCACGGCGGCGGGCCGCTTGGCCCGGAGCAGGATCCGGTCGTCCCCCAGGACCACCCGTTCGGCCCGGGTGCCCAGGGCCTTGAGGGCCTGGATGGCCTCGACGCCCTCACCGTCGGGCATGATCACGCCTTCGGGCTTGTCCTTCAGGGCCGCGGCCCGGGTCGGAACCTGGTTGATGTCGTTGAAGATCAGTTCGGGATGGACAGGCAGGCCATCCTCCATGCAGGCACACTGCATGCCCGCGAGTTCCTTGAGGCTTTCCGCCTCGGGCAGGATGACTCCGCGGACTTCCCGGACCCGGCCGATGAAAGCGATTCGCCGGGCACCCTTGCGGATCAGGTAGCGGGCGGCCAGGTAGCCGCTGCGGAAGCTGTTCGGGGTGATGGACGAGGCGGTGCAGCGGCTGGGGGCGGTGCCGATCACCAGCAGGGGCCGGCGCAGGTCGGCGATCTGTTTCAGGTGGGGCTCATGGGCCAAGCCGATGGCCAGGATCACCCGCCCGGGACGGCGCACCCGGTCCACATCCGGGCCATAGGCGGGGTCGCCGGGCATGATGTGGTAGCGTTCCAGTTCAATACCTTCGCCCTGGCAGCGTTCATTGATGCGCTGTTCCACCGAGCCGAAGAAATCGTCCTGGGGCGTCGCGCTGGTGGTGCCCACCAGCAGGGTCAATTTGCGGTTGGGCAGGGAACGGACGAACAGGCCGACCCCGCGTTTGGCGGTGCACAGGCCCGATTCCATCAACCGGCTCACCACCTTGCTGATCGTGTTGGGGCTGGCCTGGTAGCGCTTGGCCAGGGTGCGTACCGAGGGCAGGCGGGTCGATGCGGGATAGCTGCCCGCCTCGATGTCCGTCCGCATGTTGCGGTAGATGTCGTCCTGACTTGCCTTTTCCTTCACGAGTTCTCCCCTGCTTCCCGGTATCACATGACCTGCGGTGCAGTCGTCAACGACGGATTGTGACTGGGGACACGGGCCCGCCGGTCCAGGTCCACCAGGCTCGGACCTGGGGAGGCGGATCCAGGTGGGCGAGGGCGATGCAGGCCGCCCCGGACCCGGTCATCAGGTGGGGAACGCTCTGTTTTTCCAGCCATTCCAGCAAACGGTCCACTTCGGGGCAGAGGCGTCGGGCCGGAGCTTCCAGGCGGTTGTGCAGCCAGTTTTCGATCGGCTGTTGGGCGAACCAGGCGGCGCCCCGGGCCTGGCGGGGCGCGCGTTCTGCCGGAGTCAGAGCCCTGAACACCGCAGGGGTGGGCAGAATCGCCCCAGGCATGAACACCGTGAGCGGTTGCCGGGGCAGGTTTGTGAGGGCGGTCAGTTCTTCTCCCCGGCCGGTGGCGTGGGCGGTGCCTCCCAGGAGGAAAAAGGGGACATCCGAACCAAGTTCAAGGGCCAGGGTCGCCAATTCTGCGCCTGGCAGCGGTTCTGGATCCAAGGCCGTCAGGCCGCGGAGCACGGCAGCGGCATCACTGGATCCACCCCCCAGGCCGGCCCCGTGGGGTAGCAACTTGTCCAGGGTGATCGCCACCTGGCCCAGCCCCGGCCGCCGGGCCAGGTAGCCGGCCGCGGCCTTCCAGACCAGGTTGTCCGGCCCATTCGGAATGCTTGGATCACGGCAGTCCAGACGGATGCCTGAAGCCCCAGGGATGAGTTCCAGGCCGATTTGATCCGCCAATTCCAGGGTTTGGAACACGGTCTCCAAAGCGTGGAAGCCATCGTCCCGGCGGCCCAGAATCTCCAGATGGAGGTTGATCTTGGCGGGGGCGGCAAGGGTCGCGATAGGCATGGCGCCAGCGTGGGGAAAACCGGCGCACGGGAAGGGGATCCGGTGTCAGGTACAGGTCTTCACCTCGTCATACACCACCCCCATGTCGGATCCCGGGAAGGGTTGAGTACCCCCCGGCCAGGGCGAACACTGCCCCCCTCGTGCGGCCCGGTCAAACATGGCCTGTCCGCCAGGAGGTTGCGATGTCGGTGAAGTCTCTGATCGCCCGTGGAGAACGGTCCGTCCAGCATGCTCGCCCCCGGCCGGCTTCGGCCGTGATCGCGGCGACCCTGCTTGCCCTGGCCAGTTTCGGAGGTCTGGCTCAGTCCAGCCTCGGTGCTGCCGAGTTCCAGGCCGATAAAAACTTCCCAGTGAATGACCAGGCCCGAGACCTGTTCGCCGAGGGCGTCCGGGAATACCGCGCCGGTCGTTACCCTGCCGCCGCCGCCGCCCTCCGCTCGGCCCTCGCCCTTGAGCCATCCAACCAGATGGTCTTCCAGTTCTACCAGGCGACCGGCGATGGTCTGCTGGTGCAAATGGAAGCGAAGGACGAGTTGACTGACGTCCTCAAGGACATCCTCCGCCGGGCCCGTATCCATCAGAAGGATCAGCGCCGGACCCCTGCCCACATCGATCTGATGCTGAGCAAGCTGGAAAAGGAGCGGAACGAAGAGGAACGGATCGTCGCCACCTACGAGCTGATCGCCATCGGCCCCGTCGCCGTGCCCCAGCTCATCGCCAAGCTGACGGACAACCGCCAGGACGAACTGCGCACCGCGGTGCGCGTCGCCCTCACCCGGATGGGCTACCGCGCGGTCATCCCCCTGTGCGAGGTTTTGAAGGCCAGCGATGCCCGGCTGGTCACCAGCGTGGTCACCGTCCTCGCCGATATCGGCGATCCCCGCGCCCTCCCCCACCTCCAACGCTTGATCGAAAAGTCCGAGTTGGAAGCCACCGCAAAGGAAGTAGCGATCAATGCCGTGGCCTTGATCGCCAAGCGCGCCGGACTCGCCTCGGTTGCCTCCGCCAAGGAGCTGTACCAAGCCGAGGCCAAGCGCTATTTCCGGGACGGCGATCTGGTGCGGGACGAAATGGTCGCCAGTGAAGGTTTCGTTTGGCGTTGGCGCGACCAGGAGCAGGACCCGGCCAAGCGCCTGGTTCCCGCCCAGGTCCCCCGCTATGCCTGGAATGAGCTGATGGCCGAACAGCTGGTATTCGACGGCTTGGCCGTGGCTCCCCAGCAGGAATCCTTCCAGCCGATCCTCGCCGCCACCCTGGCCGCCGAAATCACCGACGTCCAGATCCGTCAGCGCCTCGCCAAGGAGCGGACCGCCCCCGCCCGCCTTCCCGAGGAAGCCGTCGAGGCTCTGGCCGAGCGGGCCAAGGCCCTGGAAGAACAAGTGCTGCGGGTTCGCCTTGCCGGCCCCCAGCACCTCTACCGTGCGATCCAGGAAGCCATCGCCGGCGACCGTCCGGAAGTCGCGGTGTTCCTGATGCGTCAGCTTCAGGATCGCTGGCTGGCCCGGGCGGATGCCAATCTGCCCACCACCGAGCTGAGCCCCGACAAGGCTGGCAGTGTCCTCGTGGCCGCCCTCGACCACCCCGACAAGACCATCCGCTACCAGGCCGCCATCACCCTGGCGTACCTGGATCCCGCAGCAGCCTTCCCGGGGAGTGACAAGGTCACCCGCAATCTCGCCGACGCCGTCGGTGAATGGGGAACCCGGGTGGTCCTGGTGGTCGACCAGGATTACCGCAGCCGCAATAGCGGTCGGCAGCAGCTCCAGAGCAAGGGCTACGCAGTCTATGCCGCGGTGGATGGCTTTGAGGCCGTCCAGCGGCTTGAAGAAACCCCGATCAAAGACGCCATCATCATTTCCGGGGACCTGATTCCCACGGTGAAGGATGCCCATGGCAGCCTGATCGACGTCCCCGAGCAGTCCGCCCTGTCCCTGGTGGAGCAGCTGAAGAAGGACTGGCGCGCCGATAAAACGCCGCTGTTCATCAGCCTCCCTGAAAATCCTGAGATCGCCACCAAGATCCAGGCCGTCTTCGAAGGCAAGGTGGCTGGATTCATCCGCAAGCCGTTCAATGCGGTGGATCTCCAGGGCAAGATCGAGTTGGCGCTGAAGGACAGTCAGGTCCCCAACGCCAATCGGGACGCCGCCGAGGAGATCGCCCTCCAGGCGGCCATCGCTCTCCAGAAACCGGATCCCACCCGAACCCGTTTCGACCTGTCGGTGACCGCTGCCGCCCTGGCCAAAACCCTCGACGCCCGGGTGGACACCCTGCGCATCGAGGCCCTCAAGGCCTTGGCCAACGCCGCCCAGGGGGTCCATGGCGAGGTCGTGCGCAAGCACATCACCGCCCTGACGGACATTTACGGTGCCCAGGATGCCAACCTGACCCCCGCGGTCCGGGCGGCCTTCCTCGCTGGCATTGGCGCCCTGGATCCGGTCGCTGAACCCTCGGTGCAGATCCTCCTCAAGGCGGTGACCCACGAGGATGCCCAGGTCCGGGCCACCGCCCACGAGGCCCTTGGCCACGCCCTGGTGGTCCAGCCTGAGTTGCTCTCCCGCTTCCAGGTGCAACAACGCCTGGATGTACGCAGTGCCGGCGTCGCCGCCCCTGCCGCCCCCTGAATCCTAGTATACTGACCTCTTCCAGCCATCGCCCAGACCGCTGCCAGCGATCCCTACCTGCGAGCCGCCCATGAGTACCGCCGTCAAGATCTTCATCATTGTCAACCTGGTCCTGTCGCTGGCCTTGTCAGTGGTCACCATGCAGCAGTACGCCACCCGGGAGAACTGGAAGCGTCGCTGGGACCAGGACACCAAGGAGCACAAGAAGGAGTTGGAGGCCTCCAACCAGGCCCTGGCCAATTCCAGTAAGGACAAGGTGAAAGCCCAGGCGGCCATCGAAGTCCTGAGTGCCCAGATCACCGAGCTGCAGGCCGCCATCAAGCGTCAGGAAGACGAAAAGACCCAGCAGACCCAGGAGATCGCCAGCCAACGGCTTGCGCTCAAGAAGAAGGAGACCGACTACAACGCCCTGAATGAAAACTACATGGCGCAGTCCAAGTCCCTCGAGCTGGTGCGCCAGCGCAACAGCGAGCTGACCAACATCAGCCAGGTCAGCCGGGCGGTTGCCTTCAACTTGAATGTCAAACTGTCCGAGGTGGAAGACGATCTCAATAACGCCCAGAGCCAGCTTGCCCAGCGGGCCCAGGACATCGATGGCGTCACCAAGAGCCTGAAGCGCAACGAGGCGATGATCGCCCTGCTGCGCCAGAACCATCCCACGATCTACAACGAACTGGCCGACCAGAAGGCCAGCGACACCTATCTCCAGGGTGTGGTCGCTGCCGTCCGTCTGGATGGCAACGGCAACCAGGACCTGGTCATGCTGACCATCGGCAAGGCCGACAAGGTCGAAGAAGGTGTCGAGTTCATCGTCTACCGGGCCAATGCCTATGTGGTCAAGGTTCGGGCCGAACGCCTTCTCAACGATATGGTGGCCTGCCGGGTGATCCGCGATTCGTGGAACACCGCCAACCTCAAGATCGAACAGGGTGACCTGGCGACCAACCGGCTCTGAGCCACAAGGAAACCGTCATGGAAGAACAAGACAAAAGCTATTTCTGGGTGGTCATCATCACCACCCTGGCATTGGTGGCCGGAATCTTCTTCGCTGTGCTGGAGAAGCAGGACATCAATAACTACGAGGCCAAGGTCATCCAGTACTGACCTGGGTTCCTGATCTAAGATCATCATTCCACCCCGCCGAAATCCGGCGGGGTGGAATCGTTTCGGTGAGCGGTCTACAGATCCACGCGAGTTGCACAGGCGAAATCCACGTTGCTGTCCAGGGGCAGCCAAGCCGGCCAGGGACGCCCAGCCAGCTGCCGGGTCAACCATTGGTTGGCTTGTAGCTCGATCCACCCCCGAAGCAGGCCCTCATCATTTCCCAGGACCGGTAATTCGGCGGCGAAGGTCTCCAGGCGGATGGTCACCGTTGGTGGAACCACCAGGATCGTACCCTGGGCCCGCCGGATACTGAATCGGCTGACTTGCCGGACGGTTCGCCAGTGGAGCTCCCCCGCCAAATCGAAGCTGAATTCTCGCCGGGCAGGATCCGGGATCCCCCCCGGCACATCCGTGAGGGTACACCGACCAATATCACACGACCATTCTCCGGGAAATTCACGGGCCAGGCGACTGGCCACCACCGTCCCCAAAATCCCAGGTGAAGGTCTTCCGAGGATCACGGGCCGGGTCCTCGCGGCGACCACCCGAAGTTCCCAGTCCAATCCCGGCAGGGCGGTCACTTGCCCCCAGAGGGTTTGTCCATCGCCAATCAGGGGCCGGGGCAGCCAGCGGCCAGAGGCGATTTCGATGATTCGGTGGAGTGTTCCCGGGGGCGTTTCCACCACCACCGCTGCTGCATGCCGGTCATGCATCCCTGCCCCCGTCAGCCGGGCAGCTTGGCCCAGGGGGATGGGAGTCCGGCTGGCCACCACCAGCATCGCCAATCGGGGGGCCAGGAGGAACACTGCCACGATGCACGCCACACCGAGGCCCAGGATGATCCACCAGCGCAGACGCATGGGCGGGGATCAGATGGAACGGGTCCCCCGGTCAATGTACCAGGGCACCCCGGTCATCCGTTCACCCTGGAAAACGCAATTGGAGCGCACCTGCTGCGTTGCTTCAACCCTCGCATGGCGCTGCCATGCCGCGGCTTGAAGCGCCTTGCATCTGCGCACTACGTGCGTTTCCAGACGCACACTTTGGGTGAAACAACACATCGAGGCAAAGACTTGAAAATTACAGCGGGGATTCTGCAAATGGCCAACTCAACTGCGTTATTGAGGATTCCCCACGTTGTCCTCTGAAACTCAGGCCGTTGCCACGAAACAGGACAACCACCGGTTGAACCCGGTGGTTGTTCTGTTTTAGGTCCGCAGTGCCGGTCTTAGCACTGGCCTGGTGTTACTTCTCGATGGAGGACCGGGGCACACCCACCTTGCCACCAATGAAATAGGTCTCCGAGACGGCCATTGGCTCAACCAGGTTGTTGAGAGCGGCCACGCGGGCAGCCTCGGCCGCAGCCGCTTCGTCGGCGGCCTTCTTGGCCGCAGCTTCGGCGGCCGCCTTTTCAGCGGCAACCTTTTCAGCGGCCGCTTTTGCCGCGGCTTCCTGAGCGGCCTTTTCAGCGGCCGCCTTGTCAGCAGCGGCCTTGGCCGCGGCTTCCTGGGCAGCCCTTTCCGCGGCAGCCTTGGCCGCGGCTTCCTGGGCTTCCTTCTGGGCCTTCTCACGGGCCAAAGCTTCTTCCTGGGCCTTCTTGGCCGCAGCTTCCTCGGCGGCCTTCATTGCGGCAGCGTCCTCAGCAGCCTTGGCCGCAGCTTCCTTGGCAGCCTTTTCCGCGGCAGCTTTTTCAGCTGCCGCCTTGCGGGCCGCCTCAGCCTCGGCGGCCTTCTTGGCGGCGGCTTCGGCTTCG
>CANIXE010000080.1 GCA_947470885.1 Planctomycetota bacterium | reverse complement strand
TGGTGACGTGTCGCCCCTTTGCGGGGGGAAACGGCGCGACCCAGGATGTCGCCCTGGTGGCCGAGCGGCAGCATCTGGAGGATCTGGCCTTCCTGACCCAGCAGGACCAGGCCTGGAGCGTGTTTACTGATGAGGGGAATTGGATCTCCCCCAACAGCCTGGAATGCATTCGTTCCGTCCACCTGACCAATGGACAACTGGACGGTTTCGTCATCAAGGCGATGTCCACCCACCTGCGGTCCTGTCCCTGGTACCGTCAAGGCATCACCCATCCCCAAGATGTCGTGCTCCGGGCCAAGTTATTTATTGGCCAAGTTCCTGAACTCGCCCAATGGGTCCGGAGCCAACTGCAGCTCCAAGCCTGGCGTTACCAATCCCAAGCCGGCTGGTGGATCTGCCCCCTGGATCTCCGGCCAGTTCCAGGATTGCGCCTGGGAAATCCCGTTGATGGCGGGGGATCACCGGAAGCGATGGCCCGCTACCTGCTGACCGCATGCGAACATTTTCGGGCCGGACGACGGGATGCCTTTGACGAGGAACTGATCGCCCAGGTGGCGGCCGGCCAACCAGTAGCCACACCGTTGGCCAACCTGCCTCCGCCAATTCGCAGCACCACCCGATTGAACCGACCGGTGATCTCCCCACCAGCGGAACCCCTCTTCAGCTTGACCCCTCCGGTGATCCTCGCCACCGAACCCCCCGTCACCACCCGGGTCGCCCAACCCGTGTCCGTGCCAACACCACTCCAGAACTTGGCCGTAGCCAAAGCGGTGGATCGCATGCCCTCCCGGGCGGCGGATCCATTCGCCGAACCTGACAACGGCGTCGACGGCAACCTGTCCTGGATGGATGCGATGGACGACGGCGATATTCCCACCGCCAAGGTTCACCGTTCAGATGTGATCCACGCCCGAAAGCTCCAGGAAAAACTGATGCAGAAAGTGCCGGTGATCCCTGGCATCCGCTTTTCCGCACGGTTTGCCGCCTGTGACGAAATCACCGGGGACTTTTACGTGTTCGTGAACCTGCCGGATGGACGGGTCGGCTTCGCCCTGGGGGATGTGAGCGGCCATGGCGTCCAGGCGGGCCTGGTGATGTCGATGGCGAAAAAGACGCTGGAAATCTACGCTGGCCAGGGACTCGGACCGGCTGAGACCATCGCCCAGGTCAACGATTCCCTGGCGAATGACCTGGGTGGGAAACTCTTCATCAGTCTGATCTACGCAGTCCTCGACCTGGATACCCGGCTGATCACCTGGGTCCGGGCCGGACACACCCCAGTGTTCGTCCACAACCCCGGCACCGGTCAGGAGCGGGAACTGAAGCCCCGGGGCATGGTGGTGGGAATGAAGGCCGGGTCGATATTCCGTTCCAGCATGGAGGAATTGGTCACTCCCTTGGAATCGGGGGATGTCTACCTGCTCTACACCGATGGCATCACCGAGACGATGAACCTCCAACAGGAGGAGTTCGGAGATGAACGGTTGAAGGAAATCCTCCGCACCTACGCCGCAGAGGGCCCGGATACCGTGATCGAACAAACCATGGAGCGCCTGCGTCATTTCCGCGGACCCCGCCAAGCCGCCGACGATGCGACGATGCTCGCCCTGATGATCGAATGAGCGCCATGACCCTGCAACTGACGATGGCGGCGCTCACCAACAAGGGCCGGGTCCGCAATAACAACGAAGACAGCATGTACGCCGACGTGGCCGACCGGGTGGCCATCGTCTGTGACGGGATGGGCGGCCACGCCGGAGGCCACATCGCCAGTGAATTGGCGGTGCAGTACATCTCCAGCGCCCTCCGCCAGCTCAAACCCCAGGAATGGCTGGACGAGGAGAAGGTCATCGAGGCGATGAAGCTCGCCACCTTCGGCGCCAACGACACCATCCTCGTCCGGGCCCTCGAAGATGTCGAACTGGCGGACATGGGCACGACCCTGGTGGCCTGCGCCTTCATGCACGACCGGGTGATCACCGCCAATGTCGGGGACAGCCGGATCTACCGCATCGTCGACGACACCCTGGAGCAGATCAGCAGCGACCACAGTCTGGTGGCGGAACGGGTTCGGGCCGGCCTGCTGGATCCGGAAAGCGATGAGGCGGCGATGCTCGCCAACATCATCACCCGGGCCCTGGGGATGGAGCAGATCACCGTCGACATCACCGTCGAGGAGCTGCAGCCCGGAGACATCTATCTGCTCTGTTCCGACGGTCTCTGTGACATGCTGACCGATGAAGAAATCCTACGCACCGTGGTCCGGGCCAGATCGCTGGACAACGCCTGCCTGGCCCTGGTGGACCAGGCCAATCGCAACGGCGGGATCGACAACATCACGGTGGCCCTGATCCGCGCCGACTGACCACAAGCCGCATTACCAAGGAATCCCCCATGGACCGCTTCGACCTCACCACCGCCAATAGCCTCGTCCTTGCCGTGGACCTCCAGGAACGGTTCCAGGCGGCGATTCCCAGCATCGCCCCGGGCGGCACGGTGGCCAAGGCAGCCCGATTGCTCCTGGAAGGCGCCAAGCTCCTCAACGTGCCAACCCTGATCAGCGAACAGTACCCCAAGGGCCTGGGTCCAACTCTGCCCCTGCTCCGGGAAGTCCAACCCGAGGCCAGTGTCTTCGCCAAGACCCATTTCAGTTGTTATGACGATCCGACGTTGAATCAGTTGTTTAGCGAAGAGCCACGATCCCACGTCATCCTCTGCGGTGTCGAGGCCCATGTCTGCCTGTTGGCGACCATGGCCGATCTGCTGAGCCACGGCAAATGGGTGGTGGTGGCCGCCGATGCGGTGGATAGCCGGAATCCCCAGCACCGGGATTGGGCCCTTTCGGCCATGCGTGACCTGGGGGCCCTGGTCTTGCCGGTGGAAAGCATTCTGTTCCGCTGGCAGCGCCAAGCGGGCGGGGCGACATTCAAGGCCCTGAGCAATTTGGTGAAATGATTCTGGGGGCGGAATCCCGCCCGATCAGGGCAGGATTCGCTTGCCAGGGTTGCTGCCAGGCGCGCGCTGGCTTTCCACCAGCAGCACCTGGTTGAGGCGCAGGACTTGGAGGGTGCGGGCCATCACCGGGGTGGCCTCCACCAGACGCAGGCGATGCTCCGGCAGTTGATTCGCCAGGGTGACCAACCAGGCGATGATGCTGCTGGGAAGCTCGTCCAAATTGCTGACATCCACGGTCAAACGACCGATCCGCAGCTCGCTGACCCAGGAATGGTTGGCTTGTTCCCACACCCCACGCCAATGGATGATCCGTCGGGCGAGGGAAATCTTGGCATGGCCAGGCTCGGGAATAGACAGGCTGTACGGCCGGATGTCACTGTTTTCATCTTCGTTTTCAAAGCGCCGCAGCGTGTCCAAAAGATGGAACAGGGATCGGCTGCCGGTCCGTAACATCGGTAGCCAATCCGGGGGCGCGTCATCCGCGGTTTCGGGAATCGCCGTGAGGCATTCTCCGACAAGTCGCTGAAGGACCACCCGCTGGTGGGCCGTCAGCGAATCCACGAGGTGGGCAATTTCGTTGTTATGGAGCTCGCTCATGTTATAGTGACGTACTATGCAACCACTTAAAAGATCGTCAACTGTTCGCCTTTAAGCCGGGAGAAATCCACCGTCCGGGCCTGGGAAGCATACAGGGCCTGCCACCGCCGACGGTAGACCTGCGTTGCGAAATCGAACAGATTGATGCAGTCGGTCTTACAGTAGGTGGTCAGCCGTTTGTAGGCCGCCAGATCCCCGGCGGAACGCCACAGACCCCAATCGCGGATCGCATCCTGGCCGCGCATCCCGGCGATGTCACCCCCACGGATGATGCCGAGTTGTTTTTCCATGTCCTTTAAGCCACCCGTCAGACCCACCGCCCGGGCCGACCACATGATGTCCAGGGTCGGCACTTCAAAGCGAAAGGCCTGGTCCTTGAAATGCTTTTCAATGAACGGCTGATCGAAGTTGTCCCCGTTGTAAGTGACCACCAGCTTGAAGCCCTTGATCGCTTCCCGGAAACGGTCCAACGGTTCATCCCCGGGCTGGGGTCTTCCGGCGACAAAGGCCCGGGCATTGCCCAGCCCATCCGCCAAGCCGATCACCGTGATCTGATCCAGTCCTGGGGTCAGACCGGTGGTTTCGATATCCACGAAGGCGATCTGCTCGGGCTTGACCCAGCCCTCCCACAGGCGCCAGGTTTCCTTCACCGGCCAAACCGTCTTCAACCAAGCGGAGTCACCCTTGGCGATGGCGGCCTCCGCCTCGACGATGGACTCTGCCAACTTGCCCGCGCGGGATTGCCCCAACACGGCGGTGACTTCGTCAAGGTGCTGGCGGGCCAGAGCCCAACTGAGGATCCCCCGGCCCCAAAGGGCCCGTTCTTGGTCATCGGTGACGTGTTTGCTGAAGCAGAAGCTGGCGGTGAGCATTTCCTCACTTCACCAATTCTTCCGCCGCTGCAATGACCTCATCCACATGGCCGGGGACCTTCACCTTGCGCCACTCCTTCAGGATCTTGCCGTTGGCCCCCACCAGGAAGGTAGACCGCTCGATCCCCAGGTATTCCCGGCCATACATGCTCTTGGTTACCCACACCCCCAGGGCCTGGGCCAGGACCTTGTCAGAATCGGACAAGAGGACGAAATTGAGTTCCTGCTTGGCGATGAAGTTGGCGTGGCTCTTCAGGCTGTCCGGGCTAATTCCGAACAGCTTCAGCCCACGCATTTCCAGACGCGCGTGGTTGTCCCGGAAATTGCAGGCTTCGGTGGTGCAGCCCGGAGTGCTGTCCTTGGGGTAAAAATAGAGGACGAAGGGCGTGCCCTTCAGCTCCTTGCTGGTCCAGGTCTTGCCGTCGGAGCCGGCGAGGGAGAAGGCGGGGATGGCGGTGGCGGTCATGGTGGATCCGTGGTGGTTGCCCGCTCGTACCCAGGCGGAGGCTGGGGCAACTCCCCAGGTCCGCCACCTACCCCGCCCATGTCCTCCCGCTGGCCCATCGTGATTCTTGGGATTGGTCTCGCCGCCGTGAGCACCTGGGCATTTCGGACCAAGCCCACCTCGAACCTGGTGGGCGCAAACCTGGTGGCCGGCGGCACGATCATCGACGCCCATACCAGGGAGCCATTAACCGCCTGGGATATGGAATTGCGCCTGGATCCCGGCATCCGTCCGCCGGGCTGGGGTTGGATCCTCCACGAAGGTCGCAGCACCGGGGAAGGCTACGAACTCCACTGGCTGGAGACGTCCCGGGTTCTCCAGATCATCCGCGCCCGGCCAGTGCCGTTCCTCCTCGGCGCGGTGACCATCCCGGTCATTCCAGAGCGGGTGACCTTCCGCCGCAGGGGTGGCGAATTATCGACCCTGGTGGATGGGGTCGGGGTCCTTCGCTGTCTGGATCCCATTGGTATCGCCGACGAGATCGTCGAAACCCCACGAGCCTTCGGTTGTACCACCCTGGGTACCCTGGGGGATGCCCTGCTGACCGTCCTCGTATATCAACCTCGCAAACCCATGTGGGGCTCGGACTTGATGCGCGTGAGTCAGCTGGCCCAGGTCCAACCTGACCTCCAATTTCCAGGGATAATGGCGGGCACCGCCCTGGATATGCGTCCCGACCGGGCCTTTCTGCTCACCCGCCAGGTTTTCCAGGCCCTGGATGCGCCGGACGCCGATGGCACTACGGGCAAGGCCCTGGGGGAGGCCCTGGTCGCTCTGAATCCCCTGGATCCCGCGCTGGCGAAACCCTCGGCGGGGGTGCGTGAACGCCTGTCCTTGTGGCTCGCCCTGGCCCGGGCCCGCTATGCCCTGGCCAGGGAATCAGAATCCGGCGAAGCGTCCTTGAGTCTGATCGAAGAGCTCATCACCCGCTCTGTCTCGGACCCATCACCTGAACGCATCGGCGTCTTGCTGTCCCTCACCGAAGCCTTGGCGAAGCGAGCCACCAGCCTGCCCGAAGATGCCCAGGATCCGATCCAGGTGGCGGGAAATCGGGCCCGCTGGCTGGACCTCTTGCATCTGGTGGCGGGGGCCGCCCGATCTGCCGGGAAAGGCCTGCTGGCGGAGGCCGAAAACGCCCGACTGGATCTCCTGGCCCACGGTACAGCCTGCCTGCGGACCATTCCCGGGGGTGCTGCCCCGGATCCCCGACCCGTGGATGCCCCGGCCTGGCTGGCGGTGCGTTGGCGGGCTTTTGCCGGAGAGGATCCCCAGGCCGAGGACCTGCCACCGATGCCCGAAGCCAACAGCCCCAGCGCCCGGGCCATTGAGCTCCTGGCGGTGGGTGCCCGGATAACGCCGGTATCGGCTGTCGGCCTGCGGCGGAAGATCCTCAACGCCCTCCGCCTTCGGGAACAATGGTCCCGCCTGGGTCGGGAAGGCCGGGAAGGCGTGGGCAGGGCCGAGGCCGAAGTCTACAACCTTCTGCTGACTTCCACCGTGCCACCCCGGGAACGAATCCTGACCTCGGCCCTGGTGGCTCTGCGTCTCGGGACGGGCCAGCCCAAATTAGTGGTGGATGCCTGGTTGGCCCTGGGTGCCGACAAATTGGCCGACCGGGATCCGTTGGCGTTCGCCCTCCGGCAACTCCTCCGCCGACGTTTCCCAGATCAGCTCCAACACCTCGCCAATGAGGATCTGCGCCTTCACCTGGGAGCCTCTAGAGAGCTGCTCGACGGAGATGCCGGCCCAGCGGATACCAGCGTCCTGGCTCCCCTCCGACGGATCGCCGCCGCCCATCCCCAGGCCCCGTTGCTGGACGGCAGCCCCGCGGCGGTGAATCGGATCTGGCTTGCCCGAACCGCCCCCGCCGAGGCCCTGGCGGCGGCCCTGATCATGCAGGATATCCTGGGTCGTTCCGGCGCGGACTGGTCCTTGCTGGATCGGGTGGTCAGCCTAACCTTGCCCCTCCACCTGTTGTTGCCTCCAGTCGAACGGTCCGCCGAAACCGACGGGACGCCCTGAACTGAAGTCCCCCAATGCGCCCTACCATCGCCATCGTCGGCCGACCCAATGTCGGCAAGTCCTCCCTGTTTAACCGGCTCATCGGCGTGCCAATGGCCATCGTCGACCCGACCCCGGGCGTCACCCGGGATCGCCTGCTGCACCAGGTCCGCCGGGACGGCTGGCGCTTCGACCTGATCGACACCGGCGGGATCGGCATCGTCGACGCCGCCAAGCTGGAAGACGACATCTACCGCCAGGTGGAACGGGCCATCGGCACCGCTGACCGGATCATCTTCCTCTGCGACGGCCGGGATGGCGTGACCCATCTGGACAAGGAAATCGCGGTCAAGCTGCGCCCGCTGAAGGACAAGGTCGTCCTTGCGATCAACAAAATCGACCACGTCACCCTGGAAACCGAGGTCCATAACTTCGAGCGTCTGGGTCTCGGCGAACCCATGCCCATCAGCGCCGCCCAGGCCACCGGCCTGATCGACCTCCTGGAACGCCTGTGCAGCGACCTGCCCGGGGCCAAGGACGACGAGAATTCGGCCATGGATCTGGTGGAGGACGGACGGATCAAGATCTGTCTTTCGGGTCGGCGGAATGTCGGCAAGTCGTCCCTCACCAACGCCCTCTGCGGTGAGGAACGGGTCATCGTCTCCAACCTCGCGGGAACCACCCGGGATGCGGTGGACGTGCCCATCGAGCACAACGGCAACCATTTCACCCTGATCGACACCGCCGGCCTGCGCAAGCGGGGCGACATCGACGACGACATCGAATTCTACGCGGCTTGCCGCACCGAACGGGCGATCCGCCGCTCGGACGTGGTGTTCCTGGTCCTTGATGCCGGCGAGGAACTGGGTGCCACCGACAAGAAGATCGCCGCCTTCTGCGAATCCGAGGCCAAGCCCACGGTGCTGGTGATCAACAAGTGGGACATCGCCGAGGCGAATGGCGCCAACCGCGTCCAGTACCACGTCTGGCTGCAGGATCGTCTGCCCGGCCTGCGTTTCGCCCCGGTGATCTTCACCTGTGCCCTCACCGGCTTCAATGTGCAAGACCTGCTGAAGCTCGCGGCGGAACTCCACGCGGAAACCCACGCCCGGGTCGAGACCCACGAGGTCAACACCATGCTGATGGCGGCCATTGAGCGCCGTCGGCCCAAGAAGGTCGGCCCCAAGCCCACCAAGATCTTCTACGGCACCCAGGCCAACGAGCTGCCGCCAACATTCATCTTTTTCGTCAACCGCACGGACTGGATCGAGCCGAATTACAGCCGTTATCTGGAGGGTTTCCTCCGGGAACGCCTGCCCTTCAAGCGCATCCCCCTACGGATCCTGTTCAAGACCCGGGACAGCCGCTTCCACGAGGGCCTGGACAAGTGGCAAGTGGTCTCGGGCAAGACCAAGGCGGAACGCC
>CANIXE010000079.1 GCA_947470885.1 Planctomycetota bacterium | reverse complement strand
CCCATTACTGCCGATTCCCGCCGGAAGGGGTTGACCCCCATATCCATTTCGTCAAGACTTGAATCAAAAGGGCATTTCACCCGTCCGGCAGAAATCATCCCACGCGAATCGATACCCAGCCCAGGAGGATATCGATTCGAATTCCCTCCTGCAGGTGAATCTGAACCCGCGTAGCCGAGACGATACAAGACAGCAAAGCAGATGCGCGTCAGGTCGGATACGCACCGCCGGGAACGCTTGAAGTAAACCTAAATCCGGCGATGGATTCACGCGGAGACGCGGAGGCGCGGAGAAGACAAGAGGTTGAACCAGAAATCGACGTTCACCAGGTGGGTGATCCGTCGATAACGTTGGTTCAGCGCGAAAGTACGGTGTTCTCCGCGCCTCCGCGTGAAAAATCCAATGCGACATTTAGGGTAAATCTGCCGTCCAAGGATCTTCCACCCGCCAACAAAAACCCCCACGGCATCGCCGTGGGGGTGGGGGCAACCTCGGTGGACCGGAGGTCTCAGGCCTTGGCGGCCTTGCCCGCGCCAGCCTTCTTCACCGCCGCCTGGAGGGCAGCGACCTTGTCGGTCTTCTCCCACGAGAAGCCTTCGCGGCCGAAGTGGCCGTGGTAGGCGGTCTCGCGGTAGATCGGCTTGAGCAGGTCCAGGGCCTGGATGATCGCCTTGGGGCGGAGGTCGAACACCGCGTCGACGGCGGCGGACAGGACCTCGTCACCGACGGTGCCGGTGCCGAAGGTGTCAACCTTCACCGACACCGGCTTGGCGACGCCAATGGCGTAGGCCACCTGGACCTCGCAGCGACGGGCCAGCTTGGCGGCGACGATGTTCTTGGCGACCCAGCGGGCGGCGTAGGCAGCCGAGCGGTCGACCTTGCTGGGATCCTTGCCCGAGAACGCGCCGCCGCCATGACGGCCCATGCCGCCGTAGGTGTCGACGATGATCTTGCGCCCGGTCAGGCCGGAATCGCCGTGGGGACCGCCGACTTCAAAACGGCCAGTGGGGTTGATGTGGAAGATGGTCTCTTTGTCCACCTTCACGCCCGAGGCCTTGTTGATGATCCCGGTGGCGATCTTGATCCAGTCCTTGCGGATGGTTTCCAGCTTGGCTTCCGGGGTGTGCTGGGTGGATAGGACGACGGTGTGAATGCGCACGGGCTTGTCGCCCTCGTATTCCACGGTGACCTGGCTCTTGGCGTCCGGGCGCAGGTACTTGAGCTTCTTGGTCTGGCGCAGGCGGGCGTGTTCTTCGACCAAGCGGTGGGACAGGAAGATCGGCAGGGGCATCAGTTCCGGGGTCTCGTCCACGGCGAAGCCGAACATCAGGCCCTGGTCGCCAGCACCCTGTTCGTGGTTCTTGCCTTCGTCCACGCCCATGGCGATGTCCGGGGACTGACTGTGGAGGGCCACCAGCACGCCGCAGGAATCCGCGTCGAAGCCGATGCCGGCCTCGGTGTAGCCGATTTCCTTGATGGTCTTGCGGACCACGTCCTGGACGTCGATGAAGCCCTTGGTGGTCACTTCGCCGGCGACCACGACCTGGCCGGTGGTGACCAGAGTCTCGCAGGCGACCCGGCTCTTGGGGTCCTGGGCGAGGAGGGCATCGAGGATCGCGTCGCTGATCTGGTCGGCCACCTTGTCGGGGTGACCCATGCTGACGGATTCGGAGGTGAACAGGGAGCGGGCCATGGCGGTGATTCCTGCAGGGAAACGGGGGCGGGGGATGGAAGAAGGATGGAAAAGCCGACAAAGAGCGTCTGCTGCAAATCCATCAGTCCATCCCGATGGAACGATGGAAGGCTATTCCGCGGGTCGGGGTGTAAAGTTGGGACTTGGCGGAAGGCCCAGGGCGCCGCAATGGAACGCTGGATGTCCATGACGGAGCGCTCTTTGCGGCGCCAGTCCGGTCGTCCGATCGTCCAGTCTTCCACTATAAGTGCGTCTCTCGGGCCTTCCCGTTGAAAACTTGGCTTCAAAGACGACCGGACGACCGGACATTTTCATTGAGGTACCCTGGCGGAAGGCTCAGACCAACGGAGGGCGACCAGACCCGGCCGAAGAGTGAATGCCGAATGCCGCCGCCGAACCACAGGTGGACGACCGGTCGGCGCAGCCTAGCCTGCCCAGCCATGCGCGGCCTCCTCCTTCTCGCGGCCCTTGGAATCACCTGCGCCGCCCGGGCACTGGGCAGTGAAGGTCAGCCGCCGGAACTGAACGGGGCCGAGGCTTGGTTGCGGGTGGAGGACGCCCGCTGGGTCGAACGGGAGGCCGCCCGATTCTCCGCCGCCCTGGGTCGGGATTCCCGACCCATCAACAATATCCTGTCTGGCGTGCTCTACCGCAGCACCAACCTGGATGGCATCGATCTGTCCCGGCCCGCCTTGTTATGGTGGCGGGGTGGCCCCGCACCGATGGCCGCCCTGATCCCGATCTGCAACCGTCAAGCCTTCCTGGATGCCTTCGGCGCGATGCGGGATGGCGACGGCCCCCTGGTGCGGGTCGGCGACCGGGATGGTACGGTGATCTACAGTCAAGCCTTTGACGGTGGCACCCGGGAATACCGGGTCCTGGTCGTTGACGAGGTGGCGGTGGTCGGGCGTAACCTGGACGAATGCCGAAAGTTGGCCGTCCGCGCGGGAGCGATCCTGACCACC
Organism: Planctomycetota bacterium; assembly: GCA_947470885.1. Lineage (GTDB taxonomy): Bacteria > Planctomycetota > UBA11346 > UBA11346 > UBA11346 > CAIUVD01. Next base: position 5,746 of record CANIXE010000079.1, on the reverse strand, counting down.
AGCGAGCGCAGTGTGGCGCCAGTGAGCTTCGCCCTCAACGGACCCGCCGTGGCCCGGCTTAATCCTTCCACCCTGGGCTGGCCCGCCCGCCTACCCATTGGCGGCTGGCTGGACCCCTGGCCCACCCTGCGGATCGCCGCTTCCTGGGTGATTCCCCAGATTGAATCCCTGGCCGTTGACCTGCGCCCGGCCCCCGGCGGTACCGCCCGCATGTTGTTACGCCTGAAGGCCAAACCGGATTCCGATCTGGCCGCGTGGTTGGCGGTGCAGAACAACTCCGGCAGCCGACTACTGACCCAAGTCATTGCCGACAATGCGGCATTGACGATGTGCGCCCACCTGACGTGGCGGGGCCGATTGGAAGGTTTGGCCAAGGAATTGGCTCCTGCCCTAGGTGCCGCCCTCCCCTCGCCGGCGACCCCGGCCTGGATCGAATCCATGCAATTGATGGAGCGGGCCGGGGATGTGGTCTGGTGTCTCCAGGTGCCGACCCCAGGGACCCGGATCAGCACCTTGGCCATCGAACAACCCCGGGCGGATGAACAGGCCCGGGTGATCGATGCCTATGCCGGGGCGGTGCTGGATGCCCCCAGCACTTCCATTGCGGGGGTTGGCCAGCTGCGCAGCACCAAGCAACTGAATCAGGTGATCGCCAGCACCAACCGACACGTGGTGATCGTCGACGGCATCGCCATGGCCGGCAGCCGGCCAGCAGGGGACAGCCTTCAGGAAACCACCACCCGCCTGCTGAACCGGTTGCAGCAGGTCATGGCTCCCAGCGGCGAGCAGGCGATCTTCAGTCTACGGGCCGATTTGTCCCGACTTTCCCTGCTCGCCAATGGCTCCGACTTTGAGACCATTCCGCCGCCGGCTCCAACGACCCTGGTGGTGCGCACCAACGGCTCGACCCTGCTGACCGTCGAGTTGACTCTGCCCCTGGCCCTGGCCGCCCAGGCCCTAGCCCACCTGCCCGAAGAACGACGGAATTGTCCTAATCGCTGAACCGTCCGTCCACCATCACAATACCTGATCCCCCGCACAGCCACGGAGAACCCATGTCCAAGCCCGTCACCAAAGTCGCCCTGCTCACCGCCGGCGGTCTCGCCCCCTGCCTCTCGTCCGCCGTCGGCGGCCTGATCGAGCGCTACAGCGAACTGGCCCCGGATGTTGAAATCATCGGCTACCTCGGCGGCTACAAAGGCCTGCTCAAGGGCGAATCCATCCGCGTCACCCCCGAGGTCCGAGCCAAGGCCGGGATCCTCCACCGCCATGGCGGCAGCCCCCTGGGCAACAGCCGGGTCAAGCTCACCAACGTGGCCGACTGCGTGAAGCGCGGCCTGGTGAAAGAAGGCGTGAATCCCCTCCACGCCGCCGCCGAGCAGCTTACTCGGGATGGCGTCACCATCCTTCACACCATTGGTGGCGACGACACCAACACCACCGCCGCCGACTTGGCGAAATACTTGGCGACCAACAACTACGCCCTGACCGTAGTTGGCCTGCCCAAGACCATCGACAACGACGTGTTCCCGATTCGCCAGAGCCTGGGTGCCTGGACCGCCGCCGAGGAAGGCGCGAAGTACTTCGAAAACGTGGTCAACGAGCAGAGCGCCAACCCGCGGATGCTCATCGTCCACGAAGTCATGGGCCGCAACTGCGGCTGGCTGACCGCCGCCACCGCCAAGGCCTACCGCGACCGTCTGGCCCTCACCGCGTTCCTGCCGGAATTCAATCTGGACCGCCACCACAAAGACATCGACGCGGTCTACATCCCCGAGCTGACCATCGACCTCCAGGCCGAGGCCGCCCGCTTGAAGAAGGCCCTCGACCGCAAAGACAGCGTCAACATCTTCGTCAGTGAAGGCGCCTGCGTGGCCGAGATCGTCAAGGAAATGGAAAGCCGGGGCGAGACCGTCGAGCGGGATGCTTTTGGTCACGTCAAACTGGACAAGGTCAACGTTGGCAACTGGTTCAGCAAGCAGTTCGCCAAGCTGATCGGCGCGGAAAAGACCCTGGTTCAGAAGTCCGGTTATTTTGCCCGGGCGGCGGCCGCCAATGTCGAGGATCTGCGCCTGATCAAGAGCATGGTGGACCTGGCGGTGGACGCCGGCCTGCGGGGCGAAGGCGGCGTGATCGGCCACGACGAGGACCGGAACAACGTTCTCCGGCCCATTGAATTCCCCCGGATCAAGGGCGGCAAGCCTTTCGACACCTCGGTGGCTTGGTTCGACGAGTTGCTCAAGGGCCTGGGCCAGCCCCGGGGCCTGGTCGCCGCCGTCGCCCACTGAAGCAGCCCCCTGAAACCCGCCCCCTGATCGATCCCCATGAGCGCCCTCGCCGGCCTCCGCCTCAACTGCCTGCTGGTGCCGGTGGTGCTGTCCGTGGTGGCCCTGGGGGCGACTTGGGGGATCTGGTGGCTGGGCCATGAAGCCGCCACCACCCAGGATCAGCAAGAAACCGCCCAGGCCCTGGCGATCTGCACCCGGCTACGCCCGGATGGGGATCCCCGGTCCTGTCGGGCAGCGGATCCCAGGTGGACCGGCTTGGCCGTCCTCAGTTGGCACGGTGGCAAAGTCGAGCGCCGGGCCGCCGACGGAATCCTCTGCCTGACCGACGACAATCCCCACCCCGACCTGGTCCTCGCCGCCGGGGGAACCCTGGCCTGGATCGACCGTCCAGGCTTGCTGGCGGCGGCGGCACCCTTGGCAATGGACGCCCAGGGCGAACGCCACCTGCTCTACGGGGAACGCCCGGCCTTGGTCCCGGATCCCTCCCTGCCCTTGGCCCTCAGCGCGCTCATCATCGTACTCGGAGGAGCCTTGGGCTGGTACTTGGCCAGACGGATCTACCAGCCCGTGGAATGGCTGACCCTGGAAGCCGAATCTGCCCTCGCCGGCCGACCCCGTCTGGCCTTTGAGCGCAGCTCAAAAGAAACCGCCGCCCTCCGCAGTTCGGTGATCACCCTGGCGGATCGCTATCGCACGGAACGAAGCTCGGGGCACAACCCCACCGCCGGGGAATCGACGGGTGCGCCTCGCTAAGGGGTTCACGCTGGCGGAACTCTGCGTGGTGGTGGTGGTAGTCGCCATCCTGATGAGCCTTATCGTCCCCGCCGGGCTCCACGTGCGGCGCTTGGCGGTGGCCACGGCCTGCACCGGCAACCTCCACCAGGTGGGCCTGGCCTACACCAGTTACGCCCAGGACTGGGAGGACCGCTATCCCGCCGAAGGTAATCTGGGAGTGACCATCGCGGCCCGGAGTCCCGCCTGGTTCGATCGCCTGCCCGATTACCTGGACGCGAAGGATGTGCGCAAATTCGGAGTTTTCCAATGTGCTGGCTATCGTTGGAAAGATCCGACGGTGTTCACCAATGCCAGTCCCAAGAGCTTCAAGATGAACAGCTACCTGGACGACGGCGCCCGGCCGAATCACTACCGTCAGGGCTCCAGCGCCGACGAGGCGGGCACGGTGCTCATGCTCGATGCCGTGGCTGGCGAGACCGGCATGGGCCAATGGGGCTACGCCGTGGCCAAGGCCACCACCGACGAACGGCACAAGGGCCGGGTGAATGTCCTGGCCCTGGATGGCCACTCGCTGTTCAGCAAAGCCCCACCCGCCGATGGCGATTGGAAAACCGCTCTGCGCTGGATTCCGGGAGCGCCGTGAAATCACCCCGTCCACCGGGGTTCATACTGGGAGCGCCGAGCGCCAACTCGGCACTCCCAGTGGGCTGTCCGCAATCGGGCGCGCCGTGAATCCGCGCAGGTTCCGCCCGACCCCGTGGCTACGCCAGCGCCACGCCCAGACCATTTGGCGGGCCCTGATCAGCCGGCCCACCCCGGTGCGCACCTCCCTGGAACTGTTGGAATTGCCCGATGGTGACGCCGTGGAGCTGGTGTGGGGCCTACCGCTGCCCAACGATCCTTTCGCGCCAATCCTGGTGGTTCTCCACGGCCTCGAAGGCTCCATCGATTCCCGGTATGTCCGCAGCCTGGTGGCCGGGGGCGTGGCCCGGGGTTGGCGCACGGTACTCCTCCATTTCCGGGGGACCGCGGGGCGAGTGAACCGTAAGGCCCGTTCCTACCACAGCGGCGATACCGCCGACGTGGCCTTCCTGGTGGCCGAGTTGGGTCGCCGCTTTCCTGGGGCGCCGCGCTTGGCCGTGGGGATCAGCCTGGGGGGCAACGTCCTCCTGAAATGGCTGGGGGAAACCGGCGCTGCCAATCCCCTCTCAGCCGCCGCCGCCGGCTGCGTCCCCTGCGATCTGGCTGGCTGCGCCGCTGCGTTGTCGACGGGATTTTCCCGGGTTTACCAACGCCATCTGGTGAACCTGCTGAAAATCTCGGTGCGGCGGAAGACCCACCTGCTGGATGTCGCCCCTGAAGAGTGGGCCAGACTCACGGATTTCCGCACCTTCGACGCCCGGCTCACCGCACCTCTGAACGGCTTCGCCTCGGTGGATGACTATTACGCCCGGGCCTCGTCCCGGCCGTGGCTGGGGAAGATCACCGTGCCCACCCTGCTGGTCCTGGCCGAGGACGATCCCTTCGTGCCCCCGGGCACCGTACCAGAATCCACGCCCTCTGCCGTGACCGTGGAACGCCACGCCCACGGCGGCCATGTGGGCTTCCTCACCGGCTGGTGGCCCCGGCCCTGGTTGGAGGAGCGCCTGCTGGATGGGCTTGCTGAGAGCGCTGGCGTTAGCGGACAGAAACCCACGCTGCCCCGCCTATGACTTTGAAGATCGCCTTTATTGGCGGCGGCAACATGGCCACCGCCCTCGTCCGTGGCCTCGCCGCCCAGACGCCCCGCCCTGCACTGACCGTCAGCGAACCGGATCCGGCGAAGCACGCCGCCTTCCAGGCCCTGGGCGCAACCACCACCACTGACAACGCTGCCGCGGTGGCCGGGGCCGACGTCATCGTCCTGGCGATCAAACCCCAAGTGGCGCCCCAGGTCGTCCCCGGCCTCGCCGGCACCTGGACCAGCGGCAAATTATTGGTGAGCATCCTCGCCGGAGCCCCAACTCGGAAGCTGGAAGGCTGGCTGCCCCCGGGGGCCCGGGTCGTGCGGGCGATGCCCAACACCCCCCTGGCCATCGGCGTCGGCATGACCGGCCTGGTGAAGGGCGCCCACGCTAGCGACGCCGACCTGGCCACCGCCGATTCCCTGTTCGCCCCCATGGGCCAGGTGCTGCGAGTCAGCGACGAATCCCGGATGGATGCCATCACCGCGGTCAGCGGCTCCGGCCCGGCCTATTTCTTCCGCTTCGCCGAAGCCCTGGTGGACGCCGCCATGGCCCTGGGCTTCACCCGGGATGAAGCTGTGCTGCTGGTGGGCCAGACCGGCAAAGGCTCGTGGCAATACCTGCTGGAATCCGGCTTTCAGGCCACCCGTCTGCGGGAACAAGTGACCAGCCCCGGGGGCACCACTGCCGCCGCGTTGGCGGAACTCACCAAGGCGGATTTCACCGGGTTGTGGACCACCGCCTTGAAGGCCGCCGAAGCCCGGGGCAAGGAACTGGGCAAGGGCTGATCCGCTTTTTGAATAACCAAGAAAAGCACGAACGACACGAAAGGAAAACAGACGACGAAGTCTGTCAGGAAAACTCTTCTGTCTCCTTTCGTGCCGTTCGTGCTTTTCGTGGTTCCGCCTTTTTTCAAGCCCGGCGCATTTTTTGAATAACCACGAAAAGCACGAAAGACACGAAAGGAAAACAGACGACGAAGTCTGTCAGGAAAACTCT
>CANIXE010000078.1 GCA_947470885.1 Planctomycetota bacterium | reverse complement strand
GCCAGCTCGGCATCGGATGTGGTCTTACTGGGAGCGCCGAGCGCCAGCTCGGCATCGGATGTGGGCTTACTGGGAGCGCCGAGCGCCAGCTCGGCATCGGATGTGGGCTCATCGGCGACTCACGTTGATACCACGATGGGCACCGTCCCGAGGCCGAGCTGGCGCTCGGCGCTCCCAGTGTTTGGCTCGACGCTCCCAGTGTTTGGCTCGGCGCTCCCAGTGTTTGGCTCGGCGCTCCCAGTGTTTGGCTGGACGCTCCCAGTGGCTGGAAAATTCCTCCTGCTATTCCTGATCTCCGCGATCATCCCCGCCGCCGAAGGCCGCCCCGGCCGGGTATTTTTCTCCGACGGCACGGTGTGGACCGGCACCATCAGCCCCGCCAGCGGTGCCCGCCTGGAATTCCACGACGGCTCCCGAATGCGCCCTCTGGATCCAGCACGACTTCAGGAACTCCGGTTTTTTTCCGAACAGGAAACCACCGAGCGGGCCTTTTCCATGCCCGAGGCCGGGCGCACCGTGCGCGTCGAAACCGGCGAGCCCTATCCCCTGCGCCATTTGCGGGTCCAGGTCCAGTTGTTGGGGGGCGAGGTCCTCAAGGGCCATCTGTACGCCACGGCGATGACCGTCCGCGTGCCTCCGCCGGCGGATGCCCCGGCGGACGCCGAACCAGAAAAGAAAAAGTTGGTCCTGCCTGCAAAACAGCGGGGCCAGCCGGGGCAACGCCTGGACCAATTGGTGTTCGTCCAGCGGATCGCCTTCGACTCCGTCCCAGATTCATCCACCGCTGCTCCGAACACCGGCCCCACAGTGACCATCGCCGGCGGCGCCGACGAACTGGGGGCCGCCGCCCTGGAGGGACTGGTGCCCTTGGGCATCAGCGCCCAGACCACGCCAAAGACAACGAACAACGCGCATCCTGCGGGATCTCAAACACTCGAGCATTCGAGCATTCGAGCATTCATCATTGATCCAACCCTCGGTTCCCCACTCCTCCTCGCCGCCCGCCGCCAAGACCATCTCGCGGTCTCCTGGCCGGCCGAATCCGACCCCGCCCTGAGCCAGCGCCTCACCGACCTGTTGCGCGATCTCAATGATTTCTTCGATGAGCGGAATCTTCTTGGGGTGTGGGCGAAACCAGGGACCGACGAGATTTTCAGTCTGATGCTGCTCCGCCGGATCGGGGCCACCACGGATGGGCCCAACAAGCCATGGCATCTGGAGGTCTGGCGTTGGCGCCTGGATCCCGGAGGCCGGGGCCTGACCTCGGCCCGGGTGATGCTGCTGCGGGGCGTGTCCCGACCCGGCATGCCGGCACCCACGGTGAGTCTGCAACCCACGTGGTTCACCGCTGCGCCGCCGGCGGGAAGCCTGAACCTGGAAGGCTGGGCCCCATGAGCACGCCGATCCTCCGTCCGCGTCTGGAACACCTGGGTCGTCAACTGCGGGCGGTGGCCCTGGGCCGGGCTGTCGGGAAGACGGTGGCCGCGGTGGCCGGCGGCATGGCGTTGCTGGTGGCGGTGGATGCCCTGGCGCCTTTGCCCGGAGGCCTCCGCTTGGCGAGTCTGCTGGGCCTGCTGCTGTTGGCGGGCATGGGAATCCGCCGGCTGATGCTGGCCACCCGGCCCATCGCCCCAGAGGCCGTGGCCCGGCGGATCGAGATCCTGGAGGGCACCACCGACAACGCCCTGATCGCCGCCTGCCAGTTTGAAGCCCTGCCCAAGCGTCTTTCTCGCCAGGAATCCATGTGGTTGCCCCCGGCCCTGGCCACGGCTTTGGCCACCGAAGCCGCTGTGCCCCGGAGCAAATTGATGGCCTTGGGGGATCTGGCCCGGGTTCTGGGAATCGCGGTCGCGGTGATCGTGGCCGTGATTCTGGCCACGACGATCTGGCCGGATCACGCTCGCCATGGCCTGGCCCGTCTCGTCCTGCCCCTGGGGGATCTGCAGCCCTTGGGTGGTGCCGTGGTGACGGTGGATCCGGACCGGGACCTGGTGGTGGTGGATGGCACCACGCTGGAGATTCGGATCCGTACTCGGTCGGTGGATGGTCGGAATGTCCCGTTGGCTGCGCCGGAACTGCGGTTGCTACCGGGCACCGATCCGGGAATGGACGTGGCCGCCAATGGCGATCCGGTGCCCCTGGTGTCCGCCGGGCCCGGCCAGTGGACGGCTACCTTGGCGGACCTCCATCACACATTCACCTTCCGGGTGGGCTGCGCCGGCACGGTCAGTCCGGCCCGACGGGTGACGGTGCTGCCGCCCCCCCGCCTGACCCTGTCCCGGTTCATCGTCGATGGCCCGGCTTACACCGGCATCAAGGCTGAAATACGCCCGGGGCCGCCGGCCCCGGCGACCCTCCTGCCCGGGGCGGCCCTGCGCTTGGAGCTGTCCCTCGATCAGCCGGTGCCTGCCCTGGAATGGCGGCTCCCTGATGGTCCCCGGCCTCTGGTGCTGGATCACGGCGTGTGGAGTGCCACGGCGACCCCGGAAAAAATCGGGGCATATACCATCGCCATCCCGGGGGGCACCTCGGCCCAGATCATCGCCCGGGGTGATCTGCGCCGGGAAGCGGACCATCCCCCGGAGGCCACCCTGGGGGGCGAGGACCGCAATCGTTTTGCCGATCCCGGCGAGCGCCTGGTCCTGCCCGTCGCCGGCCAGGACGATATCGGCTTGGCGGAACTGCGGGTTGAGGTGCGGGAGGCGGGGGAAGGCACGGCGAATTCCGAGGTGCGCAACTGGACTTACCTGGGCCCACCCGGGCCTCGTCAGGCCGCTGAACCCCTGCATCTGGAGTTGGACCCCGCCCGCTTCCATCCCGGCCAGTCCTACCTGTTCACCGCCGTCGCCCGGGACCGCGCACCGGGCCCTGGCCAGCTGGGCCGGTCCGCGCCTCTGGTGCTGCGGATCCGCGCCGTGGCGGATCTCGCCCTGCCCGCTGAGGATCCCCGCAATGCGGCCTTCGGCCTGTTGGGCCGTTGCCTGGCCGAACAGATTAAGGCCCGGGCGGGCAGCGGCAATTTCCGGGCAAATCTCAGCGAGATCCGTCTGCACAAAACCTTCCCAGCCCAGACCGGGGCGGCGGCCAAGGCCCAGGGGCTGGCCCAGGACTTGGGGGCCAAGGCGGTGATGACCTTCGCCAAGCTGAAAGAGTCCGCCACCCTGGCCCTCCTCCGGCCCATCGTCGATCCGGGGATGTTGCAGGTCCAGGCCGCCTTGGCCGGGCTGACGGATGGTCCGGCCACAGCGGACCAACTGGCCGGGATAATCGCCCGCCAGGATGATTTCATCGCCCGGCTCACCGCCTTGCTGGGTACCCTGGTCGCGGAATCCCGGGCCAAGTCAGCGCCACCGCCGGTGGTCGGCACGCCCCAGCAGGAGGCGGACCGGGCCAAAACCGAATCCCTGAAGAACGACCTGGAAAAATTCCTGGCGGACCAGCAGCGGATCCTGGAACGCAGCCGGACCTTGGCGGACAAGGGCGGGGCGGATCTCACCAACGAGGAAGACAAGATCGCCGGCGAGTTGGCGAAGAGCGAGAAAGAATGGGCGAAGATGCTGGAGGAGAAACTCACCGACTTCGCCAAGAATCCGCCCCAGGATTTCAGCGACGCCAGCCAGGCCACCGAGGGCAACACCGTCTGGCAGGATGTGAAATTGGCGGCGGATGCCCTGGACGGCAAGAAGATGACTGTGGCGGTTCCCGCCGAGCAGGCGGGCATCGAGAACGCCCAGAAGCTGGTGAACAACCTGGAAAAATGGCTGTCGTCCACTCCCGATAAGACCAAGTGGGAGATGGAGGACGTCAAGGCTCCACCGGATGTGGCGGTGGCGGAATTGCCGAAGGAGATGGAGGACATCGTCGGTGATCTGCTGGACAAGGCCGAGGCCATGACCCCCGATGTCCAGGATGCCAGCAGCGCGTGGATGGATTCTGCGGACAAGGGCGCCGGCTGGACGGCGGCGGACGGGCCGATCTCCAACATGAGCGCCAAGGGCATCACTGGCAATGTCCTGCCTAACCAGAACGAGGTGGGCGGACGCAGCGGTGAAGGTCGGAACGGGCGCTCCAACGGCCAAATGGTCCAGGACGAGGCGGTGGGCAAGGGCGGACAGGAAACGCCCACTCGCTTAAGCAACACGCCCTTCGAACAAGGCTCGGTAAAGGACAGCAGCAAGGAGAACAGCGGCGGGGCCACGGGCGGAGGCAAGCTCTCGGGCTTCGACGTCGAAGGCCTGCGGGGTCCGGCGCCGCCGCCCCAGCTGAAACAAGCCATGGCCCGCCTTGCGGGAAAACAGCAGGCGCTGCAGCAGCAGGCCGAACAGGTGGTCACCAGCCTGCGGGTCCGACGTTTGCCCAGCGGCGCCGTGGAATCCGCGGCCAATGCCCTGGCGGAAGCCAGCGAGGCGGCAAAACGCTTCGACGCGCCCCGGCTGCGCCAGGCCCAGGCCAAGCTCCTGGACGACTTGGGGGCCGCCCGCCGGGATCTGGCGGAGGCCAGCTCGGTGCGCCGGGATCGCAGCGCCCTGGGGGAACGGGCCCGGAAGGCCGCCGCCGCCGGGGCCGAGGAACCCGTGCCCGCCGGCTATGAAGACATGGCTGGTCGATATTTCCAAGCCCTCGCCGGAGAACGCTGACATGGTCTATCAACGCCCGCTGATCCTGGTCCTGGCAATTTTTTCCTCTTTTGTTGCCGCCGCGGAAAACTTGGTGCCGAACGGCAATTTCCAACTCGCCGATCCAGCGGATTCCGGTCGGCCAAAAAACTGGGGCCGGATCGACGGCTTGGGAATTCGTTGGGAGGTGGCTCCGGTGGATTCGGGAGCACCGGCTTCCGGCAAGGCCCTGCGCTTCGACACCTCGGTCAGCGAGCAGGATATGATGGCCCGCTGGGCGGCCACGGGGATGACCGAGTGGAACATCCCGGATGCCACGAAGGGCCCGGTGGGGGCCACCTATGGCCTGTCCCTGTACAGCGACAGCATCCCCATCCAGGGGGCGAAACCCTACGTGGTGGAAGTCCGCCACCGGGGCCCCGGGGGCGGCAAAATCTGGGTCCGGGGTTACACCCAACGGGGGGACGCCCTGAAGCGAATTTATGAGGCTCAGACGGATCTGCCCACGGCGGCCACCTGGATCACCACCAGCTACGCCTTCCATCCCACCCGACACACCCCCAAAGTCACGGAAGTGAAGATCATGCTCTTTGCCTACTGGCCGGCGATGGAAAGTTGGTTTGATGATGTGGTGTTGCGGGAGGCCAGTGTCGCCGAGCTGGCGGCGGAGGATGCCCGGCTGAAGCAGTTAATCGGCCCAGGACCTCGGTAAATCCTGCACCAATCGCAACGCCTGCGCTGAACGATTCAGATTCCAAGGCGGAAAGGCCCAATCCATGGGGTTCCCTGAGTTGGCGATTCCTCGATTCAGACTGGACATGGATATCAATTTGACTTACTAATGTCTTAAACCTCGGCTTAAGGTCCTGCCATGCGCTCATCATTCCTCTCCAGCTGCGCCTTCGTCCTGTTATTCGCGGCCCCGAGCTCCTCGGTGCTGGCGGCGGATCCTGCCCCAGCGGACGGGGAATCCCAAATTCTAGCCAAGCAACTGGCGGATGTGTTGAGCGCGGCGGAAAAGGTCATCGCTGACAACCAAGACCTCATCGACGATCCGGCCAAGGGGGACAAGGGCCTGGGTACTGACGTGGTCCTGACCCGGGCCGCCGCCAACTATCAGGCTGCAACCGGCCAGCCATTTCCCACCACCGACGGGGATTCCCGCCGGGCCCGCCTGACCAAGACCTTGATTACCATCATCCGCGGGGTCATGGACAAGGCCCAGCCCCTCATCAACGAACAGGGCAAGGGCTACAAATCCTTCCTGCCGCCGATTTTCACCGATCAGGTGGCCCGGGAATTCAGCCGCACTGTCGAGGCTGAGGCGGTGATTCGGATCACTGCGCCGGCGGAATTGATCCGTAACCGTCGGCACCGCCCCGATGAATGGGAAGTGAAGGTGTTCGAGGCCCAGTTCAAACCGGACAGCGCCGACAAGGCCAAGGCCTTCATCGAGCGGGTGGACTACAAGGGCAAGGCCGGCGTACGCCTGATGTTGCCCCAGTACTACGATCAGTCCTGCCTGAAATGCCACGGTGAACCCAAGGGCGAGCGGGATATCAACGGTGGCACCAAGGAGGGTAAGAAGCTGGGGGATCTGGGCGGCGGTATCAGTGTGGCCGTTTTTGACGACAAGAAGTGATCCGCCGTGCGTTTCGCCAACCTTTCCATCCGCAGCAAGATCCTCCTGGTCAACTTCTGCGTCGCCCTGCTGTGCACGGCGCCCCTGGCCCTGATCCCCATCAAGCTGCGGGATTTCACCCGCAACATGAATGCCCAGATCGAGTGCAATGCCCGGCAGGAGGCCATCTCCAAGGAACAGCTCACCTTGATGGAGGACCAGTCAAAATTATTGGATGAGCAGTTGGGGAAGCAGAATGAGTTCATCCAGGTGGGGGAGGCCCTGAGCCTGGCCCACGAAGCCAAAGCCCGGTGCCTCTCCTTGAGCTATTGGTTGACGGATTTGGCCTTGAGCATGCAGCAGGAGGCCGAGGGCGAGGCCAAGAACCACAGCAAGGCCCTGGCGAAGGCTCTGGACCGTTTGCAGGCCACCGAACCGGCGACGGTGGCGACGGTGCGGGGCCTCGTAGCTGGTTACGAAAAGACGATGATGGATGCGGTGGACAGCTACACCGACGAAAACCGGGTGATGGGCAATTCCAAGGGTGCCTTGGCCCGAACCCAAGCCACCAATGCGTTGAACGCCCTGGAGGCGATGTGCCTCCGCCTGAAGAAGCGGGCGGACGATCTGGGGGCTCAGCTCACTGCCATCAACCTACGAGTCAGCCAGGCTGAGGTGAAGGTCCTGGATGCGGCCAAGAAGTTGGGTGAGGCCCGGGTGACGGTGGGGGATGCCACCAGCCGTTTGGCCGCCGCCAAGGCCGAGTTGCAGCTCTGGACCCTGGTCTGCGCCCTGGTGGCGATGGGCTTCAGCATCGTGGTCTCGTGGTGGCTGGCGCGGATGCTGACCCGGCGGATCACCAGCACCTTGACCGTTCTGGAAGTGGTCGCCGCCGGCGATCTGACCCGGCGTCAGGTGGTGGATGCCGATGATGAAATCGGACGCATGGCCAAGGCCCTTAACGCCACCCTCGATGTCCTGCGGGATGCTCTACGGACCATCGCCGCCAGCTCCCAAGCCTTGGCGAAAGCAGCCAAGACCCTTGAAGGGGTCAGCCACCGCCTGGGGGACGATGTGACGTCCACCACCACCGAGCTGGACCATGGCCTGCACACGGTCGGTGAAGTCACCACCACCACCGATGGTCTCGCCACCGGCATCGAGCAGATGGATCAGAGCATCACTGAAATCGCCCGGGGGGCGAGCGCCGCCGTGGGGGTGGTCAACAGTGCCGTCAGCGAAGTTGGTTCGACCACTTTGTCCGTGGAACAGCTGGCCAAGGCCACGGCGGCCATCAGCGAAATGACCACGGTGATCTCCTCCATCGCCCAGCAGACCAACCTGCTGGCCCTGAATGCCACCATCGAGGCGGCTTGGGCCGGGGACGCCGGCCGGGGCTTCGCCGTGGTGGCGAACGAAGTGAAATCCCTCGCCGCCAGCACCATGCAGGCCACCTCTAACATCGCCAGCCGGGTGGCCGCGATCCAGACCAGTTCCACCACCACCATTGAGGCCATCGGCCGGATCAAGGCTGCCATCGAAAAAGTGAATGAGCACCAGCAGTCCATTGCCGGCGCCGTTGAAGAACAGGCGGCAGCGACCAAGGCGTTCACCGGGAACATCAACCAGGTGGTGGTGGGCAGCAAAGGCATCGCCACCAATATCAGCAAGATCGCCGCCGCCTCCGAACGCACCCGTAGCGGTTCCAGCGAGACGATGCAGGCCAGCACCGAACTGTCCCGGCTTTCAACCGAACTGGAAACGATCCTCGCCAAATTCTCCTGCTGAGGACGGGCTGATCCTGAGGTCACTCCATGGACGGTAGGGGGATTACAATCCTTCCTGGCGGACCAGCCAGGCCTGACCCGCCGAAAGCCCACCGTCACCCGGGGGCAATCGCCGGTGGATGAAGACTTGGCGACCGGCGGCCCGCAGGCCCCGGAGCACCAGGGTAGTCAACAGAACATTGACGAAGCAGCCCCCGGTGAGGAGCACCGGAAGCTCTGGGTGGACTCGGGTCACGTCGAGGATTCCCCTCGCCAAGGTCGCGTGGATCCGCGCTGCGCTGCTCTGGATATCGCGGTCCGCCGCCCCAGCCCGGATCATCGGCCGCCAATCCAGTTCGCCATTATCCAGGGGCATGGGCCAGGGCTCAGCCTCGCCGTGGCGAAGCGCAGCGGCTT
>CANIXE010000077.1 GCA_947470885.1 Planctomycetota bacterium | reverse complement strand
CCGGCGCCCTCGCCGGCTCGACGTTTTTGATGCCGGCGGGGGCGCCGGCGCTCCCGGGGGCGACAGCAACCCAAGTGACTCTCAATCCCTTGGCATGATCCTTGCCACTCTGAGAGCGCCGGGATGCCCAGTCCTGGCCGCGTGGGGCGGGAATCTCCCCCCCGTTCCCGGGGACGGCCCCGGGGGTTTTCTCCATGCCGGGACGGCCCGGCCTACGGTTCCACGATGCCCAGCAAATCTGCCCACCCCACGGGATTGCCAGGCCGGGAACCCTCCCCACCGGGGCGGTCGATGTACAAACCTCTAGCAGATGTCGCTCGTATTTCGTGCACATGCCCGGTGGTGCCAATGGGCGGTCGCCCATGAGCCGGACCTCCTGGATGTCCGTGGGCCGGACCCTGACGCCCCGCCAGACCAGCTTGCTCACGGTCCTGTCCTTCCTGACGCCCCTGATCCTGTGGAGCGTGGTGAGCTACGTCCCGTGGATCTGGCATCCCCAGGTGCTCATCGACGACGCCGGGGGCAGCACGGCGATGGCGGTGGGCAACCGGGTGGAACGCAGCCGCTTCGTGGAAGAAAACGCCGCGTTGGCCGTGGCGGGCAAACCCCTGGCCAGTGGTACGCCGGTGAATCCCGTGTTCTTGCCGGCCCCCGACGCGGTGGCCAAGGCCCTGTACAACGCCTTCACCACCCCGCCCCGGCGGGGGGACATGTGGCTGCACCAGAGCCTGTGGCACTCCATCAAGATCATCGCCTGGGGCTTCGCCATCGCCGCCTGCATCGGCGTGCCCCTGGGCATCGCCTGCGGGGTCTGGGCGTTTTCCTCCCGGCTGGTGGAACCCTTCGTGGATTTTCTGCGCTACATGCCGCCCCCCACCTTCGGGGCCCTGGCCCTGGCGGTCCTGGGGATCAACGACGAACCCAAGGTGGCGATCATCGTCATCGGCATCCTCTTCAACATGATCCTGGTGGTGGCGAACACGACCCGCCTGGTGGACCGGGGCCTGATTGAGGCCGCCCAGACCCTGGGGGCGGGTAATCGTAAACTGGTGACCCGGGTGGTGATTCCGGCGATCCTGCCGAATCTTTACAACGACCTGCGGATCTTTCTGGGGGTCGGCTGGACCTACCTGACCATCGCGGAAATGATCGGCGCCAGTTCGGGCATCAGCCAGTTCATCAATCAGCAGGGCAAGTACCGAAACTACGACAACGTATTCAGCGGGATCATCGTCATCGGCCTGGTGGGCCTGGTCACCGATCAGGTGCTGGCGTTCATCGGCCGCTTTCTCTTCCCCTGGACCGGGAAGACCAATGGCCCCGGAGCCATCGCCGTCTGGCGCATCCTCACCTTCGTCCCCGCCACCCTCTTCCGCCTCGTCGGCCGGAGCTTCCGCCGGAGCCAGCCATGAGCGCCACCCTTGCCCCGCTGCCCTTTTCCACGCCGTCCCTGACCCCCGAGGAAATCGCCAACCGTTTCGTTCGCCTGCGCCAGCGGCCGGTGGCGATGGAGGTCCAGAATCTGGGCAAACGCTTCCAGACGCCGCAGTCCGCCTCTGGAAAGGGCGGCGAGGCCGTGGCCCTGAACAACGTGAACTTCCAGGTCTATCGGCGGGAGATCATGACCGTGATCGGCCCATCGGGCTGCGGCAAATCCACCTTGGTGCGGATCCTGGCGGGCCTGGAACAGGCCAGTTCGGGTCGAGTGCTCGTGGATGGAAAGCCCGTGGACGGTCCCGGACCGGATCGGGGCATGGTCTTCCAGGCCTACACCCTGTTCCCCTGGCTGACGGTGTTGAAAAACGTGATGTTCGGCCTGAGCATGCAGGGCATCGGCCATGACGAAGCCCGCAGCCAGGCCCTCCAATGGATCGAGATGGTGGGCCTGGAGCGCTTCGCCGAGAACTATCCCCACCAATTATCCGGCGGCATGAAGCAGCGGGTGGCCATCGCCCGGGCCCTGGCGGCCAAGCCCCGGATTTTGCTGATGGACGAACCCTTCGGCGCCCTGGATCCCCAGACCCGGGCCCAGATGCAGAGCTACCTGCTGCAGATCTGGCAGAACGTCAACATCACCATCGTATTCATCACCCACGACCTGGATGAGGCCGTGTTGCTGGCGGACCGGGTGTGCGTCCTGGGGGCGGCGGACGAAAGCCATCCTGGCGGCCACCTCAAGACCATCATGGACGTTCACCTGCCCTATCCCCACGACGTGGATGTGCTGAAGGATCCGCGTTTCCTGGAAATCCGCCGGCAATTGGACGAACTGGTCCATCCCCGGCGGCCCCTGGCCCTGGACCGCCTGCCCATCGTGAAAATGACCCAGCGGGGCGACGAGGTGGGATGACCACCCGGAAAAATGTGGAAATTCAGGCGCGAATGTTGATCCGCGGCGGAGTAGAGGCCTGGGCCAGATAAGCCGCCTCCACTTGGGCCTGACGCAAGAGGGCCGCCGGGGTTAAGGCGTGGTAGGCCACGTCTGGGATCCCAGGTCCGTGCTGTTGGCCCCCCACGACTGACGCCGCTGTCGCCGTGGGGGCCCGGCCCACGGGAATCGGCTTGGCCTGGGGCTCCGCCGCAGGCTCCGCTTCAGATACTTCAGATTTTTCTTCCTGCTGTTGCTCGGCTTTTTTTGCCTCTTCGGCCTTCCGTGCTTCTTCAGCCTTCTGCGCCTGTTGCTGATCGACCACCTCGCTGGCGTACTTTTTGCCGTCGGGACCGATTTCGTAACGCAAGCTTGCCGGATCCACATGGGCCAGGCGCAATTGCAGGTCCCGGGTCCGCAGCCTCCTCAGCTTGGCCTGGTCCTCTGGGCGCTGCTCAGTGGCTGACGGTGTCGTTCCAGATCCCGGTCGCCGGGATCCGATGGGTGACGGATACGTTGCCCCGGCAATGGACTCAATCCCGGCCATGGCGGCAAGCTTACCAGGTGCCGCGTCCCGGGGGAGCGAAAAATCTGCGGTTTTCCTCGACTATCCTTTGGATTTCGCCGCCTCTGGACTCAGGACAGCCGCCCGTTCCTCGGCCAATCGCCGGGTCAGATATCGATCGATGGGCCAAGCCCATAAGGCCCCCAAGGCCAAGGCCCAACGGGAACCTCGATGGGGCCAGACTTCCGCCTGGGGGCGGCGGATTGCGGCCACCATCCGGGCGGCGACGTGGGCCGGCGTCTGCCGGGGCTCGGCGGCTCCCACCAGCCACCGCCGGCCGGCGGCTGCGCCGTGGAACTCCGTGTCGGTATGGATGGGATGGACGCTGGTGACCGCGATCCGTTGCTCGGCCCATTCAATCCGAAGGGCCTCGGCCACGGACAGTTGAGCAGCCTTGGTGGCGCTATAGGCCCCCGCATCGGGACGCCCCCGTCGGGCCAGGGCAGAACTGACGATCATCACCTGGCCCCGCCAGCCATCCCGCAGGGGCTGGACCAGCAACAACGGGGCGGCGGCACGGATGCAGGCGGTGGTCCCCAGGAGATTCGTTCGGAGGATCGCCAGCCATTGTTCTTCGTCGGTGGCGGCGATGCCCGCCACTAACCCATAGCCCGCATTGCAGACCAGGGTGTCCAGGCGACCGAAGGCCGAGCAGGCCTGGGCGATGGCGCCGGCGCAGGCCCGGGGATCGGCAACATCCGCGGGGATGACGAGATGTCCGGAGCCGGATAGGCGGGCGACCAGCGCTTCCAGTTTGTCCCGACGGCGGGCCACCAAAGCCAGACGGGCGCCCTGCTGGGCCAGGACCTCGGCCAAGGCCGCCCCGATACCACTGCTGGCCCCGGTGATCAGAACCGTCATGCCGGTCAAGGAACGGGTCATGGATTACCTTCCGCCCAACCGGGCACCCCGGCAAACCACGCGGCCAGGTCCGCCAGACTGGCTGCATCTGCGAGAATGACAGAAACTTCCCGATTTTTGGTCAAAGCCGAGCGGGTCCAATTATGGCTCCCCACCAGGGCCTCCCGATCATCCACCAAAATAACCTTGGCATGGGAGGTGATTTTCACTTCATCTAGGACCACCCGGATACCTTGGCTCCGCAGCCAGTCCGTGGCGGCTTGGTTCTTTCCGGTTTCCTGGTCATCCAAATCAAGCAGGACCCGGACATCCAAACCGCGACGCCGGGCTTCCCCCAGGGCACGCAAAAGGGCACTGACCGGACCATCTTCATCCAGGCGAACCACGTACATCGCCACCCACACCCGCTGTTGGGCTCCCTGGATCATGCGCACTGCCGCACCCAGGGCCTGGGGATCCCTTCCGGGGCCGTCTGCAAGTAACCGCGGCGACTGCAACCGGGGACCAATAGCCAGGGCCAGCACCCCCAGAACGGTGAACATGCCCACCACAGCCAACGCCCGACGCCACCATGGCGGGTCAGGAATCAAATCTGGCTGCAACGGAAGGGCCACCTGGGGACGAAATCACGAATTGGCGTGGACGCAAGCTCCGGCGACATCCGGATGGAGGGACAACAACCGATCCAAGCGCATGGATTTCATCACCGATTCCACCGCCGGGGTCGCACCGGCAAATTTTAGCCGACCTCCCACCGCATTGATCCGGCTGACCAGATTAACAATGATCGCCAAGGCTTCACTGGTGAGCAGACGCTCCCCCGAGATATCCACTACCCAACAACCTTTGGGCTGCTGACCGACGATCTGATCCAATGCCACCCACCGGGATTCGGTGATCAGGGGATTTTCAGGGGCAGCGTCTTGCCAACGCACCACCTGGGCCCCGTCCTGATGTTCCAATATCCACATTAGAGCCTAATGTCCCATTCCGTCCGAAGGTGACAAGAGTGTTTCCCCCACCGCATCCCAGGCTGCCCGGAACACTTGGTCGGCGCTGATGGCCCCCATGTCCACCTTGGTTACATCCCGTCGCTCCCAGGCCGCTCCTGGGGCCTGGAGGGTCCGATGTGCCCGTCCCCGGGGACCATTGCGTTCCGCCGGCACCGGGCCGAACAGACCAACCGACGGCGTGCCCACCGCCAGGGCCAGGTGGAGCGGCCCGGTGTCTCCGCTAACCACCACCGCCCCCCGGGCCAACAATCCCGCCAGCCGGGGGAGATCCGCATCTGGGGCCAGCACCCCATATCCAGCCCGGGCGATCACCCGTTCCGCGGCCGCTTTTTCCCCGGGGGAACCCCACACCACCAGGGCGGGAAGGCCACGGTTTTTGAGCAGAGCCAGGAACTCCCCCTGTCGCTCTTCCGGCCAAACCTTGGTGGGCCAACCGGCGCCGACATTGAGGATCCAGGGACGATCCAGACCTAATGCAGCCAACACCGAATCCGCCCAGGCCCGTTGATCCGCCCAGGTCGGCAGGGGGAATCGCCAGGGGCCCAGGACCGGGCAAGCCAGGGCCGAAGCGAGGGCCCGCTGCTGGTCGATGACGTGGACCGCCCGGGTGGAAACCCGGCGATGGCTGGCCAGCCAGGAAAGCTCCCGGGCCCGGGGCGGAGCATGGCCGATCCGCAAAGCCACCCCGCTGGCCAGGGCCAAGGCCGCACTTTTGCCAAGACCCTGGGCGTCAATCACCACATCATAGCCAGGAATGCGCAGGGAATGCATCACCTCGGTGAGGGCGGTCAGACGATCCGCGGCACTCCGGGTGGCATCCCGCAACCGGCGCCGGGGCAATCGGTGAAGGCGTTGAATCACCGGGGAATCCTCCAACAGGGGTGCCCAACGATCTTCACAACACCACCCCACTTCATGGCCCGCTGCCGCCAGATCGGCCGCCAGGGGCAGAGTGTGGATAATGTCACCGAAGGCACCCAGTCGGAGGATGAGGATCCGCATCGTGGCCGGACAATAAGGAAAGCCGACCGATGGGCCACCCCTTCCCCTTGCTGACATCCCCGTGGGCGTATACATCCCGTCCAGGTTTTTACCGCGATGCCCATGACACCCAACGAAGACGATGCTGGTTTGGACACGGATGAAGTGCATACGGAGTCCTCGCCCCCGATACCCCGTGGACATCTGAGTCTTGGCAAGGTTGCCAAGATCTGCAATGTCAGCCGGACCACGGTGTACCGGTGGATCGTGGCCGGACATCTCAAAGGATATGCGCTGCCCAGTGGCCATTATCGGGTGAAACCCCCGGATTTGGACGCGTTCCGCCAGTCCTTCCAGATCACCAGCCGGCACGAAGCCTCGGACACCGGCCAGGGGGCGACCACCCCCAAGCTGAAAGTCCTGATCGCCGACGATCACCCGGACATCGTGCTCTTGCTGCGCAAGATCACCGAGCGCTACCTGCCCCAGGCGGCGATCCACGAGGCGATCAACGGCGTCGACACCTGTATCGCCGTGGGCACCCTCAAGCCCCACCTGCTGCTGTTGGACATCATGATGCCGGGCATGGATGGCTTCGCCGTCCTCCAGGAACTCCTGCGCCGGCCAGAATTGGCCGAGGCCCGGGTGGTGGTGATCAGCGCCTACGAACCCTTCGACCGGGTCGAAGAGATGGCTCGACTCAATCCCCAGATCTCAGCCTGCCTGCGTAAGCCGGTGAGTGTCGAGAATTTGGGCCGGATTCTGCAGCAGATGGCCGATGCCGTCCTCCCAGGCCGGATCGGATGATCGCAGCGTATGTCGGGCTCGCCCCGGACTTGGCAGAGGTCGAACGCCACATGGCTCTCGCCCTCACCAGCCGGGAGCCCACCGTCGCCGCCCTGATCGATGACCTTGGCACGTTCCATGGCAAGCTGTTGCGCCCGGCGCTGCTCCTGCTCACGGCCCGCACCCTGGGCAAGGTCCAGACCAGCCATCATCAACTGGGCGCGGCCCTCGAACTGATCCACACCGCGACCCTGATCCACGACGATCTGATTGACGACGCCGACACCCGGCGTTCAAAGCCGACGGCCCATGTCCGCTTTGGCAACACCACCGCCGTGCTGCTGGGTGACTATTTTTACACCCACGCCTTCGCCCTGGTGGCCAGTCAACGCAATCCCGACGCGATGCTCCGCCTGGTGACCACCACCAACGTCATTTGCCGGGGTGAGCTGCATCAGCAGTGCGTGGCCCGGGCCACCGACACCGGCGAAGCCGAATACCTGGACGTGATCTACGGTAAAACCGCCTGCCTGACCGAGCTGGCCGCCGAGCTGGGCGCCCTCGGCGGCACCCCGACGGAAATCGCCGCCGCCGCGGCCTATGGCCGGGCCTGCGGCATGGCCTTCCAGATCGCCGATGACTGCCTGGATTTCGCCGACAACGCGGAAAAGGTCGGCAAAACCCTGGGCACCGACCTGGAACGGGGTCGGATGACCCTGCCGGTGATCCGCCTGTTGGCCCAAGCCGGCAGCCGCCGGGTCCAGCTCGCCCGGGGCCTGGCCGGTGATGCCAGCGCCAGCGAACTCGCCGGTCTCCGCCAGGAGATCATCGCCGGCGGCGCCCTTGAATCTGCCCGGGACACCGCCCGGGCCTATGTCCGTGATGCCGTCGCGGCCCTCCAGGGCCTGCCCGCCGGCGGCCCCCGGGACCAGCTCGCCGAGCTGGCCCGCTTCATCGTCGATCGCGAGTTCTAAGGGTCTCTGCACCCCCCCTCCCGGTCCTTGCCTGCTGAACAGCGCGCCCAACGCCCGCCGTTCGAGCCTTTTGGATTCCCATGACTTCTCCCCGGATCATCGCCCGCCAAGACCACCCGATCTCCCGCCAGGACATCGACAAGGACGTGTTGTTCGTCCTCTATCGCCTGAAGGATCACGGCCACGAGGCCTATCTGGTCGGGGGCGCGGTGCGCGACCTGCTGATGCATCGCAAGCCCAAGGACTACGACGTCGCCACCGACGCAAGACCCAACGAGCTGCGCCGCATCTTCCGCAACAGCCGGATCGTCGGCCGCCGGTTCAAGCTGGTTCATGTATTTTTCGGCCAAAAGAACATCGAGGTCGCCACCCTGCGCTCGATGGTGGAACCGATGTCCGGGGACAGCGACCTGTATGTCGACGACGACAACCAGTGGGGCGACATCGAAAGCGATGCGTTCCGCCGGGATTTCACCATCAACGCCCTGTTCTACGACATCCGCACGTTCAAGGTCATCGACTATTGCGGAGCCATCGAGGACCTGGAAGCCAAGCGCATCCGGGCCATCGGCGACGCCAATGTCCGCTTCCAGGAGGACCCGGTGCGGATGCTCCGGGCGGTCAAGTTCGCGGCTCGTTTCGGCTACGAAATCGAGGATGCCACCCATAACGCCATCCTCGACCACGGCACTGAACTGCTGAAGGCCAGCCGGCACCGGGTCACCGAAGAAATCTTCCGCATCCTGTCCCAGGCCAACCGGGAACGGGGTCTGCGCCTGATGGCTGATTACAGCCTCCTGGGCGTCCTCTACCCCGAATGGCTGGATGCCATCGGCGACGCCGGATTCCAGCAGGTCGCGGAATTCTTTGCCGCGGTGGACAAAGCCGCCGAAGAAGACGTGTTCTACCCCTTGGAAGTCCTGACCTGTGGCCT
>CANIXE010000076.1 GCA_947470885.1 Planctomycetota bacterium | reverse complement strand
GCCCGGCTCGCATGCCGCCCGAGCCGGGCTGGTGCCCGGCGCTCCCAGGGCGTTGCTAAACGCCATTGCGCCTAGGGCGTGAATTCGATCCCCGCCGCGTCCGCCGAGGCCTTGGCCTGGTCCTTAGCGGTGAGGGCATCCTGGCGTAGCTTCTTGGCGTTGTCAGATTTGTCCTTTTCCGCCGTGCTGGCCTCCAGGTCCAGACGACGGTAGGTGGCGATGGCCTCCTGGGCCACCTGGCCCTGGTACCGCTGCCAGGCAAAGAAACCGCCGATGGCCAGCAAGAGCGCAAGGATGACCAGGATGATGGTCCAGCGGGTCCGCTGCTTGCCCGCTTTATCCTCGAAGGGGTCTTCGAGAATCCGCCGGGAATTCGCCGGCAAACGCTTCATCGCCGTCAGGCTGTTGCCCAGGGGGATGTTGATTTTGACCCGACCGTTGATCGCCCAGCCGTTGGCCTCCAGCACCGGGCCGAGGGTGCGCTGGCGCAGCTTCAGGAAGGCGATGATCATTGACGGCCCGCTGACCGCGAGGACCACGCCGACGAACACCAAGGGCATTTTCCACACCGGCAGGCCGAGGACCGCCCCGGCGATGCTGCCCACCGCGCCAGCCAGGCTGGTGGCGGCGATGCCGATGGCCGCCAGCATGCCGGTGTCCAACTTCGGCTTCTCCGGTGGTTTCGCCGGCACGGTGGCCGCCGTGGCCACCTGGGTGCCCGCTTTGTCCATCACCGCCTTGTCCGCATCGCCGGAAATCCGCTCGATGGTGTCGCTGATCATCTTGCCAATCTTCTTGTACGGCGCCCAGAAAGCCTGGCCGATGGAAATCGGGTGGTCGAGGATCTTGACGATGGTGGCGTCCCAATCCCGGCCCTTGCGATCAACGAACATGCCATTGCGCCCCACCATCAGGTAGTCGCTGTCCCCCTGGGTCACCGCACAGGCCACGGTCATCTTCTCCCCGGATGGCCGGGTGCAGGCGGCGTAGACAATGAAGATTTTGCCCAGATTGGCGAGGCCGCTGTGGGCCCCCGGATCGTCGATGCGGATGCACAGATCCAAACTGCGCTGGTCCAGGTACAGCGAGCCGATCATGAAGATCGGGGGCGGCGGCTGGCGGTCGTAAAAATCAGCAAAGTTGACGAAGTTCTTCAGCAGCAGGCCCAGGTCCCGGTGATACCGGGCCAGGCGCTCCACCGCCTCAATGGCGGACACCTGGGGCGCCACCGCCAGGTCCTCGGCGATCAGGGCCGCGACTTCGTCCAGGATCCCGCTGGCGCGGATGGCCCGCACCCGGGCGATCCCCAGGGATTCCACGGCGGCCCCCTTCTTGCCGGCGATCCAGGTTTCGAACGGCGCGAACCGGGCCTTCAGCTCCAGCCAGGCCGCTTCGTCCAGGCTGGTCGTCCCGGCCCCCAGCAGGGGCATGACGATGCCAGCGCGGAACGCCACCACCGCCCCGGCCCAGGCGGGATTCAAACCCTCGGTGAGGGACAGCCAGGCCCCAGCCTGGACCCGGGCCAGGGGCAGGGCGGCGACCTCGGGGCTGGTCAGGGCCAGCTCCTTCGGAGCCAAGGCCTGGTAATCCGCATCCGCCCGATTCAAGGCGACAGCGGCCCGAGGGTCGAAGGCAGCCAGGCGGCAGCGGGTGAACCAGTCGTCGATCTTGGCCTGGACCGCCTTGTATTGGCCGTGGGCCGCGGCGGTGCCCGCGCCCAGGGGCAGGACGCCGGCGCCCACCGCATCTTCGCCCGCCTTCCACCACAGATCAAAAGCTTCCAAGTCGGCCTTGAACGTATCCAACTTGGCCTTGGACAAGCCGGGCTTGCCGCTGCGATCAGGATCCGCGCCGTAGAGCTTCAGGGCCTCCTCGATCAACGTCTTGGCCTCTGGCCCCTTGGCGCAGCCGGCCTGAACAATGCCGTCGCCATTGAAGGTGGTCTCGGCGAAGATTTTCGTCACATCCGCCGCATCGGTGACGGTCAAACCAGTGGCCGTGGGCTTGCCTAGGTTCACCAGGATCTGCTTAGCCGACGCCAGGACGAGGGCCCCTTCCGGGGTCGCGTCGTTGATCGCCGCCAGGGGCAGCTCGGCCCCGGGTTCCAGCAACAGGCCCGGATCCTTCAACAGTCCGCAGGCCCATTTCACCGCCGCCAGCAGTTCCGGCACCCGCACCCGGCCATCCCGGTCGCTGTCGATCAGGTCCAAGGTCCGGGTGTCGAATTCCAGACCCTTCACCGGACAGCTGAACACGATCCACAATTTGGGATCCAGCTCGTGGAGGTGGAGCAGGTCCGCGGCATTGTGGATGAGAACCTGGTCCAGGCCACCGGCGCGAAAGAAGGTCCAGGTGTGGCGGAGGGCAGGGGAAACGGCGGAAGCGGGCATGGCGCGGCATTGGAGGGGGATCGCTGCCGGCTCAAGCGCGGGTGCGGGTTGCATCGGCGGACCATCGGCCCAGCGTGCCGCCCATGCGCATCTACTCGTGGAACGTCAACGGCATCCGCTCAGTGGCAAAGAAGGACTGCCTGCCCTGGGCGATTCTTCCCGGGGCCGAGGTCATCTGCCTCCAGGAAACCAAGGCCCAGCCCCAGCAGATCCCCGACCTGACCGACCCGGAAGGCTGGCACGGCGCCTGGCATTCCGCAAAAAAACCTGGGTATTCCAGCGTCGCCATCCTCAGCCGGGACAAGCCCGACGAAGTGGTGCCCGGCCTGGGCCACGATGATTTCGATGTGGAGGGCCGGGTGCTGGCGGCGCGTTTCGGCACCCTGGTGGTGATCACCGCCTACTTCCCCAACAGCCAGGAACTGGGCAAGCGCCTGGACTACAAACTGGCCTTCTGCGCCCACCTGGAGGGCTACCTTGCGGCCTGGCGGGCCAAGGGCTGCCAGGTGGTATTGCTGGGGGACTACAACATTGCCCACCGGCCCATCGACCTGGCCCGGCCCAAGGAAAACGAGAAGAACGCCGGCTACCTGCCCGGGGAACGGGCGTGGATGGACCGCTACCTGGGCCTGGGCTACCGGGATGTGTTCCGGGAAAGAAATCCCGAGCTCGCCGGAGCCTACACGTGGTGGACCAACTGGGGCGGTGCCCGCCAACGGAACATCGGCTGGCGCATCGACTACGCCACGGTGTCGCCGGATCTGGTCAGCCGGGTCCAGGACGCCGCCATCCACCCGATGGTCATGGGCAGCGACCACTGCCCGGTGTCCATCGATCTCGGATAAAATTTAAGGGAGCACCAACGCACCCGGGAGCGCTGGCGCCCCCGCCGGCCCGACTGCAACCGATGCCGGCGAGGGCGCCGGCGCTCCCAGGCGAGGGCGCTCCCGGAAAAAAAAATCTCAGTTCAGCAATCCGCACTGCTTGAGCAGGGCTTCCGGCCGGGGCTCCCGGCCACGGAATGTGCGGAACACCTCCAACGGATGCCGGCTGCCGCCCTCCCCCAGGATCGTGTCCCGGAAGCGCCGACCCGTGGTGGCCACCGCGGCGTCATCGACGCCCGCCTCCACGAAGGCAGCGAAGGCATCCGCCGACAGGACCTCGGCCCACTTGTAGGAGTAGTACCCTGCGGCGTAGCCGCCGGCGAAGATGTGGCTGAACGAGCAGAGGAAGCGGTCCTCCGGCAAGGGCGGCAGCACGGTGTTGTCCCGGGCGATCCGCTCCTGGACCTGGCGCGGCGTCTCCGTCGTGGCCGGGCCGTGAAGGGCCAGATCCAACAGGGACATGTAGCCCTGGCGCAGGGTCATGGTCGCGGCCCGGTAGGTACGCGCGGCGCGAATCCGGGCGAACAGGGCGGCGGGCAGGGGCTCGCCGGTGCGCCAGTGGCGGGCCAGGCCGGGGCGGTTCACGCCGCCGAGCACGGTGGCCTCGTCGTAGCACCAGTTCTCCATGAACTGGCTGGGCAGTTCCACCGCGTCCCATTCCACGCCGTTGATCCCGGCGATCTGGGGCAGCTCGATCTTCGTCAGCATATGCTGCAGGCCGTGGCCGAACTCGTGGAACAGCGTCTCGACCTCCCGGAAGGTCATCAGGCTGGGGACGTCCCCCACCGGCGGAGTCTGATTGCACACCAGATACGCCACCGGGAGCTGCACCGTGCCCTGGTCGGTCAGTTCCCGTCCCAGACAATTATTCATCCACGCGCCGCCCCGTTTGTCGGCGGGCCGGCTGTAAGGATCCAGGTAAAACGCCGCCAAGGGAGCGCCGGTGGTGGCCTCCTGCACCCGGAAGAAACGCACCGTGGGATCCCACACGGGCACCTCGCCATCCGCCGCCACCACTCGGATGCCAAAGGCCCGCTCCGCCAAAGCGAACAGGCCGTCGAGGACCTGGGGCAGGGCAAAATACGGCCGCAGCTCCTCGTCGGTGTAGCTGTACCGCTCCTCCCGCAGGCGTTCCGCCCAGAAGGCCACATCCCACAGATTCAGGACCAGGGCGGGATCACCAGATTTGTTACGGGCGTAGGCGGTCAGCTCCGCCAGCTCCGCCTCGGCCTTGGGCTTGGCCACCCGGCGCAAATCCGTGAGCAGGGCTTCCACCGCCGCGACGCCCGGGGCCATCTTCGCTGCCAGGCTGACGTCCGCCGGGGTAGCGTAGCCCAGCAGCGCGGCCTGTTCCTGGCGCAGGGCAAGGATCCGGACCATCAACGGCTGGTTATCCAGGTCGCCGGTGCTGGCCCGGGTGATGAACGCCCGATAGACCTGCTCCCGCAGATCGGTGCGCCGGCAATGTTCCAGAAACGGGCCATAGGACGGGAAATCCAGGGTCACCGTCCACGGGCCGGCCTCCGCCGTGCCCCCAGCCTTGGCCGCCAGTTGGGCCTTCAGGGACAAGGGCAGACCATCCACCGCCCTGGGATCGGTCAGCACCAAAGACCAGGCCTTGGTGGCATCCAGCAGGTGGTTGCTGAACGAGGTGGACAGCTCGGAGAGTTCCAGCTGGATCGCGGTGAATCGCTCCTT
The DNA here is from genome assembly GCA_947470885.1 of Planctomycetota bacterium. Lineage (GTDB taxonomy): Bacteria > Planctomycetota > UBA11346 > UBA11346 > UBA11346 > CAIUVD01. Next base: position 3,563 of record CANIXE010000076.1, on the reverse strand, counting down.
CGCCGGACCTTCCAGGCCGACCCCGGACAGGCGCATGTCCCGCAATTCCAATTCCACCGCCCGCTTCTTCAGGGGATCCAGGCCGGCCCAGGCGGGACCTTCCCGCAGGGCGGTGAGGGCCTGGTAGATCGCCGCGCTCTGGCCCAGGCGGGCGTACAGAGCCACCACCCCGGGCTGGACCGCCTGATGGGCGGCGCGCAGCTCGGGGCTGTTCTTCACCGACAGCAGGTGATTGACCACGCCCCAGGCCCGGCCCAGGGGCAGGAACAGCCGATGGACTGCCATGAGCGCCTCGAATCCCGGGGGCATCGCCGCCTCTAAGGCGTCCAGGCCCGCGGTCGCCTGGGCCACCAGGGTGGTGATGGCAGGGACCACCTGGTCGGCCTGGATCACATCAAAGGGCGGCACGGCGGGCAGGGACAGCAGGGGATTCATGGCGGGGGATCCTGGGACCGACGCCACGAGCGGAAGGCGGAAAGCGCGGAAGGTTAAAAGCGCGGAAGGTGAAAAGCGCGGAAGCATTCCCGGGGCGGATTTCCGCCTTTTCTTGCCGCCTGACGTCCTACCGTCCCCGCCCATGAACGTCCTCTCCGCCGAAGTCTTCGCCAAGATCGTCCCGGGCCTCAAGGCCCGCTGCCCGCGCCTGACCGAACTGGACCTGTTCGAGACCCAGCACCGGATCGACCTGATCGTGGCCAAGATCCAGAACCGGCATTGGATCAGCCGGGTGGAAGCCCGACGCATCGTCCTGGAACAGCTGGCCGGGGCCGGCGTCCAGGTGGTCTGACCGTGGCCTCTATCTTCACCCGGATCCACCAAGGCAGCATCCCTGGGGAGTTCGTGTTCCGCAGCGAACGTTGGTTCGCCATCCTGGACATCCGCCCGGCGAATCCCGGGCACACCCTGCTGATCCCCGTAGCCGAAGCCCAGTACCTGGCCAACCTGCCCGGAGCTACTCAAGCGGAATTGGGCCTACACCTGTGCCGACTCACCGCGGCGGTGAAGCGGGCCACCGGCTGCCCGGCGGTGAATGTGGTGGTGAACGACGGTCCCCTGGCGGGCCAGGAAGTCCCCCACGCCCACCTGCATGTGATCCCCCGCTGGGAAGACGACGGCAAAGGCTTCCGCTTCAATGGGAAGGCCGATCCGGCCCTGGCGGCCACCGCCGGAAAACTCCGCGCCGCCTGGGGCGACTGATGGATCTGCGGGCGTTCCAGACCCACCTGGCCGCCACCTATGGCGCTAAGGATGCGGCCCGGGGCACCGCCGGCACGTTCATGTACTTGATGGAAGAGATTGGCGAATTGGCCGAGGCCCTACGGGAGCCGGAACAACACGATCTGAACGGTGAATTCGCCGACTGCCTGGCCTGGCTGACCAGCCTGGCCAACACCACCGGGGTGGACCTGGCGGCGGTCACCGAGGCGAAATACGGCGCGGCCTGTCAGCGTTGCGGGGCGAAGCCCTGCGCCTGCGCCACCAAGCCGTAGATCCGGGAGCGCCGGCCTCCAGGTCGGCTCGAAGCAACGACCGATAGGGAAATCGACGCGGTCGGGACACTATCCCACCACTGATGCCGAGCTGGCGTTCGGCGCTCCGGAAATGCAAGACACCCACTACCGATGCGGTGTCACCTCACTGGGAGCGCCGGTCGCCAGGCCGGCTCGGAGCGATAACCGATAGCGGAATCGACGTGATCGCGACGTTGCCGCACTACCGATGCCGAGCTGGCGCTCGGCGCTCCCAGTCTCGACATCCCAATGTTAGGGAAATTTCCCGTGTTTGGGCGAACAACTATCCCAACACCGCCCGCAGGCGCGGCAGCAGATCCGGCAAAATCTGGGCCAAGGTCCCGGGGACCGTCGCCCCGGCGGCCTGTAAATGTCCGCCGCCTCCGAAATGCTGGGCCACCGGCCCCACGGCGTAGGGCGGGTTCGAGCGCAGGCTCAACTTGACGATGGGCGCCCCTTCCTTGTCCACCCGCTGGCGGGCGAGGAAGGCCACTTCATTGCCCCGGAGACTACGGGGGACCTCCACTAGATCGCCCCAGTCCTCGGGCTCGGAAAGTTTTTCCGCGGCCATGTCCTCCTGGGTGAAGGCGATGCCTGCAACCCGGGATTCCTGGGGATCCACCACCAGCTTGCCCATGGCAAAACGCTGGACCGCCAGGTCCCCCGGGGTCCGGGTGTAGGTCATCAGGCGGTTGATCCGGGAGGAATCGATGCCGGTGTCCAGCAGATCCGCCGTCCAGCGCAGGCTGCGGGCGGTGGTGTTGCTGTGCATGAACCGGCCGGTGTCGAAAATGATCGTGGTGTACAGACACTCGGCCATCGCCCGGTCGACGGTGACGCCCATCCCCACCAGCAATTGCTGGACGGCCACACCACTGCTTTCAGCGTCCAGATCCACCAAGTTCACGTCGCCAAAATTGGTGTTCGAGGCGTGGTGGTCGAGGTTGATGAGGAGCTTCCGGGGCACCGAGGCCACCGCCCCCAGGCGCTGCAGGTCACCGCAATCGCAGCTAATGAGCACATCCACCTCGGCCCTGGCCTTGGCCACGGCGAGGTCCTCCACCACGGCGATTCTGCTGAATTCCGGCAGGAAGGCATACATCGACGCCACCGCCGAGGGGCAGAGGAACTCCACCCGCTTGCCCAGGCCTTCCAGGGCCAACAGCAGGGCCAGGCCGGCGCCGATACCGTCACCATCCGGGTTCAGGTGGGTGGTCACCGCCACGGAGTCCGCGGCAAGAAGGGCGGAAGCGGCGGTGGCGTAGGTCTGGGGGTCGGCGGTCATGGGCCAGGCATCCTGGGGCAAAGCCCCCCGGGGCAATCCACCTCGTCGGCCATTTTGCGGGCATTCGAGCATTCAGGTATTCGAGCATTCGAGCATTGAGAAAATTCCCCGTTGCCAGGCCAGATCCCCCGCTATCTTCCCCCGCCCAACCGCTAGGAACTGTCATGGCTGTCGTCATCCGCCTGTCTCGCTTCGGCCGTCTCCACCGCCCCTTCTTCCGCATCATCGTTGCGGACAAGCGGGTCCACCGTGAAGGCAAGGCCAACGAGATCCTGGGCACCTACGATCCCCTCCTCGGCAAGGCGAACATCGTCGTTGACCAGGAACGGCTGAAGACCTGGGTCGCCCAGGGCGCCGTCATCAGCGCCTCCCTCACCAACCTGCTCAAGCATGTCGGCTACGAAGTGCCCGCCCACGGCGCCGGCGCCCGCAAGGCTGCCGCCAAGGCCGCTGCCGCTGCTCCCAAGAAGACGGTGAAGGGCTTCGTCCCCGCCACCCGCCGCAGCCTGCGCAAGCATGCCGCCAAGGTGAAGGCCGCCGCCAAGGCCGCTGCGCCCGCCCCGGCTGCCGCTGAAGAAGCCAAAGCCTGATCTGATTCGATTCGGATGTGTGATCGGCCAGGCGCTCTGCGCCTGGCCGATTGTGTTTCCTGAGAGCACTGGCCGGGAGCGCCGGCGGCCACGCCGGCTCGAATGTGCTTCCCGCGTCCCACCGATGCCGGCCTGGAGGCCGGCGCTCCCGGCACTCGCATGTGCCTCCCCCGGGAG
>CANIXE010000075.1 GCA_947470885.1 Planctomycetota bacterium | reverse complement strand
GCCCTCCGGAACGGTGCCTGCCGCCGGTGCTGGCGGGGTCACCGACCTTGCGCCCGGTCTACAAGGCCATTTCATCCCACCCGGCACGCGGTCAGAATTTCCGGAAGTCGGCGGCCAGAATATTCGGAAGCCACACCAGGTTTGAGGATCAGGTTCAAGGTGCCTCCCAACTTCGAGTAACCTTTGGTCAAAATCGCCCCGTTTTCATGGGAGGGCACGATGGAATCCGCAGCACCACTGATCAGCAGGATCGGCAGCTTGGCCTTGACCAGGGGCGGCAGAGGCCCTGGTAGATGCGCCAATCCCCCGGCTGCCGGGGCCGATCATCCCAGGGCCGACGGCTTGGCATCCAAGGCGTCGCCACCCCGATTCAGGTGTAGACGTAGGGCGAAAGCTGGAGCTTGGCGAAGGCCTCGGGATCGTGCCCGGTGATGACGCGATACCCCTGGGTGTCCCGCAGGTGGCGCATTTTAGCAATGGATTTCACCGCATCGGAGGGGCTCTGCACTAGGCCGGGAAGGACATCCTCGGCCATGATCTCCTCGGTGTAGGCGCTGTCCCCCGTCAGCAGCCAAGGGCCAGAGACGGGCAGGCGGACCAGCAGGGATTGGTGCCCCGGGGTATGGCCCGGGGTAGCCAGGATCTTCACCGTGCCGTCGCCGAACAGATCGCCCCGGAGGTCGCCATCGCCGTCCAACAGCACCCAGTCCAGGTCGGGCTTGGCGAAATCCGCGCGAATGTACGCACCTTTTTGGAAGAAATCCGGGACATAGGCGTAGTGCAGCTCGGCCCGCTGGACGATGTACTTGGCGTTGGGGAAGGCGCCCACGCCACCCGCATGATCCAGGTGGAGGTGGGACAGGACCACGTGGGTTACGTTCTCGGGTGTGAAGCCGTCCCGGCGCAACTGCTCCACCACGAAGTCATCCACGGTCATCACTGGATCATAGGCGTCGCAGACGCCCTGGCCCCAGTGTTTAATCTTGTCGATGGCGACTTCTTTTGCATTGCCGGTGTCGTACAGGACCAGGCCCTTGGGATGTTCGATGAGGAAGAACGGCACCGGGACGGTGAATGGCACGCCGACGCCCCGGCCCATGGTGAACAGGTGTTTCCGGCTTTTGAGGACGCCGCATTGATAAACGCGCAGGCGCATGGATTTCCCGATTCAGTGGATGGAGGTGTAGATGGCGGCGATGTGCTGGGTCGTCAGAGGCCGGTAGTTGTTGGCCAGCAGCCGTTGCTGGGTGGCCTGGACGGTGGCCGCGAATTCGCTGATCTGGCTGGTGGGCATGCCATAGTCCCGGAGGGGTTTGCGGGGCAGCAGGCGGTCGATCAACACCTCCAGATCATTCCACGGCTGACCGCTGGAATCGGTGCCCCAGATGCGGGTGATGAGAGCTTCGATATCTCGAATCTTGCCCTGGGGATCCAATCCCTGGTAGGTCCTGAACACCGCCAGCAGGAAGCGCGCATTGGCTTCCCCATGGGGGACATGGTAGGTGCCACTGAGGGGATAGGACAGGGCATGGACCGCCCCGACGCCGGTGTTGCCAAAGGCGATGCCGGCGTAATTGCTGGCGATCATCAGATCGCGGATCAGGTGGGGGACCGTGGCCATCCGGCCCTGGGCCACGAATTCGCGGAATCGGGTCAGGAGGATCTCCATGGCCCGCAGGCTGAACAGTTCCGGATAGGCGTGGGAGCGGGGCGACAGGTAGGACTCCATGGCATGGACCAGGGCGTCGATGGCGCTGGTCACCAGGACCTGTTCCGGCAGGCCCAAGGCCAATTCCGGGCACAGCACCGCCTGGTCGGCATAGAGGGCGTCCACGGCCAAGCCGAGCTTCGTCCCCAGGGACGGGATGGCGGCGATGGCGATGTTGGTGACCTCGGAACCGGTGCCGCAGGTGGTGGGGATCAGGGTCAGGGGGATCTCCTTGGCGATCTCCACCTCTTTGCGGAATACCTGCAAAGCTGAGCCGGTCCGGCGCAGGGCGACGATCTTGGCGACATCCAGCACCGAGCCGCCGCCGATGGCGATGATCCGCCGGCACGGGCCGGCCCGGATCGCCGCCCAGATGCGGTCGATGACCTCATCCGTCGGCTCACCATGGCCGAAATCCTCGTAGCAGATGACCCGGGATGGGATCTCCAGGGCTTCGATCCAGCGTTTACGCAGGGGTTGGACGGTGAAGACCACATCCTCCGGGGTAAACTTCAGCTCGGCGAGGCAGGGGGCCCACGTGTCGGTGATGACCACGCGGGGGACGAGGGCGAAGTGTGCCATGATCAGGCCGCCCAGATTTCAGCGTCGGTGAGGACCGGTTTGTTGATGATCCCGGCAATGCGGGAAACATTCATCAGGTGTTTGAAGTCCAGATTCTCGGAGATCGAGTTATTCCCCCACGACCCGCAGCCGAGGGTGGTGGTGGGGGCCAGCCCGTTGGTCAGTGAGCCGCCGGCGGTGGTGGCGCAGGACTGGTTGATCACCAAACGGCTGACCGGCAGGGCCAGGCCGGCTTGTTGCTGGTGCTCCTGGTTGTGGCTGTGCAGGCCGGCGGTGTGGCCGGCCCCTTCCAGATCGAGATTGGCTTTGGCCTTGGCCAGGGCGTCTGCGAAGTTGCCGTAGGGCAGCAAGGCCACCACCGGGCAGAGTTTTTCCCGGGCCAAAATGTCGACATCCCCGGCGCCCTGGGCGGGCAGAACGATCAGGCGCTTTTCCGCTGGAATGGTGATGCCGGCCAGTTCGGCCACCACCGGGGCTGGCTGTCCCACTACGGCGCGATTGATGTTCCCGTCTTTAAACAGCACCCGGCGGAACACCTCGACCTGGGCCGGATCATCGCTGTACCACACCTTGGGCATGGTTTTCAGGATGGCGACGGCCTCGGCCATCCGCTCCTCCGGGATCAGGATGAACTGTTCGTGGGAGCAGATGATGCCATTGTCGAAGGAGGCTCCGACCTCGATTTTGCGCAGGGCGTCTTGGAGATTTACATCCCGGTCAATGATCACCGGCACGTTGCCGGCCCCGACGCCAAGAGACGGTTTGCCGGAACTATAGGCCGATTTCACCATCGCCCCGCCGCCGGTGGCCACCACCACATCCGCGGCCTTCATGAGGTCCTGGGTCGTCTGCACGTTGCCGTTGACGATGGTCTGGATCAGGAAGGCCGGACCGCCGTGTTTGGCGACGATGGCGCTAAACGCTTCCGTGAGATGCACCGCGCACTTCTGGGCCTTGGGATGGGGCGCGAAGACGATCGCATTGCCGGTTTTGAGGGCGAACATTGCATTGCACATGGGCGTGACCACCGGGTTGGTGATGGGGGTCACCGCCGCCACCACGCCCATCGGCTTGGCGATGTGGAGCAGGTTGTTCTCGTGGTCCATCAGGATGACGCCCCGACTCTTTTTGCCCTTCAGGCTATTCCAGATGGCCCGGGATTTTCCCTGCTTCTTCAGGACCTTGTCCTCCAGGTTGCCGATACCGGTCTCGTCGCAGGCCAGCTGGGACAGCATCCGGGCATGATCGTAGACATACTTGCCGATGTCCCGGACGATGCCGTCCACTTGTTTCTGGGTGAAGTGTTCGAACGCGGCCTGGGCGGTTCTCGCCCGTTCCATGACGGCGTCGACGTGGTCGTTGGTCTGGTGGGGTATGTGGGCGTTGCTCATGGCGGTCATCATGACCACCGGCTCTCATCCGTACAATTTATTCGGATTGACTGGCCCCTGTTATCCGATCTCAACATCGGTCCTAATGAAGTACCCGTATTCGATTCATGGGGGAAAATTTCAAAATAACCACCACGACGCGACGATACAAACCCTTGTTGCGTGAACAGCAATGCCGAATATTTTTTTCGAATAACCACGAAAAGCACGAAAAGACACGAAAGGGGATCAGAGTCAATGATTCTCTGTCTTCTTTCGTGTCTTTCGTGTTTTTCGTGGTTTTGTCTTTTTCGAATAACCACGAAAAACACGAAAAATCACGAAAGGTGAGCAGAGCCAACGCTCTTCTGCCTCCTTTCGTGGTTTTGTCTTTTTCTGGTCTTCCGGTGTATCCTTGGCCCGATCGAAGGTCAAACGAAGCGGAGGGACACTTTGCGGGCATAGCGGTCTTGCAGCAGCGCCGCCAGGCTGCGCATCAGGTTGCGGCGGATTCCCAGTTCCATGGGCAGGCTGGGATCCTGGTGGGCGCCGTTGATTCGGGTGCCCACCACCAGGTCGATCACATCGCTGTCCAATAACAGGCGGGCCAGGCGGGTGGCCCCGTTGTCTCGGCCGGCGGGCCAGGGCGGTCCGGCTTCCAGCAGCCGCTGCACCGCTGCCAGGGTGATCATGCCCTCGGTGACCAGATCGATTCCCTCGATGGCACCCATGGGGGGGATGTCGGGATCGCTGTGGCGCATGTCGATGTTCACCCGTCGGCCCAGTTCCCGACCGACGATCTCGGCGGTGGTACCGCCGCAGAGGGCCACCCGGCCGAGTGGGTTGTCGCACAGGGCGGCGATTTCGCTGTCACGCTCCTCTTCGTAGGGCGGGCCGGTGATCACGGTCAGGCGCCGGGGCGTGCGCATGTGCACCACCAGGCAAGTGGTGTCGTCATGGGGCGCGCCTCCATCAATCCCTACCGCGGCCTCCACTACGCCGGCGGCGATCGCCTGGGCGTCCAGCCGGGCATCACATCCCAAGGTCCCGGTTAGGTGTTTTTCCAAGCCTTCTGAGCCCCAGCCGAAGGGCAGGCTGACCCGGCCCATGCCGGCCTGGGTGACTCCGTCTGAGCACACCACCAGACGATCGCCCTCTGCCAGGCGGATCTCCGCCGCCCGTAGGCTGCGTTCGTCCCCCACCTCGATGCGTTCTGCCTCATAGGCCGCCAGGCTGCGGCCCCGCAGCCACACTGAATGGGGATTGCCGTTGTTGAAAATTCGCGCCCGGCCGTCGTCCTGCACATCCAGGATGGTGAACGTGGAGTAACCGATCTGGCGCACCGAGCACACCGGCAGGGTGCGGGCGATCAGTTCGGCGCTGCGCCGCACGTCCCGCCCGGCGGCGGTATGGCGCACCGCGATGGTGGCGGTGAGGGTCGACAGGACGGCTGCCTTCACCCCACTGCCCAGGCCATCCGCCAGCACCGCCACCAGGCGGCCCTCCTCGGGGAGGCGGCGGACCACCACGGTGTCCCCGGCAACGCCCTGGCCGCGCTTGGCCCGTTGGGCCCAGCCCGCCTCCAGAAAGAGGTCAGCGCCCGCCATCGCTCGGCTCGGTCTCGTAGGCGTCGACGATTTGACTCAGCAGCCCTTCGGTTTCGGCGGCATTTTCCCCCAGCAGGTAGGCGATGCGCTGGACCGTGGACAGATGTTTCTCGATGGCTTCTTTGGCCCGGGCGGCGACCTGGGCCCGGCCCATGGCCGGTTCGGTGACATCCGCCAACACGGCGCCGACCACCTGGCCTGGTTCCACCGCGAACACCGATCCGTGGAGGACCCGGCCCCCCAGCCGGAGATCCCGTTCCAGGATGTCCCCCTGGCCGTCCAGGACGTGGCGGAATAGCCGGGCGAAGGGCAAGAGGTCACCGATGGGCGTTCCGGCGACACAGCGTTCCTCATTGCCGCTGAGCTTGGCGAAGATCCCGTTGCACTCGATCAGGCGCATGTCGGCTCCCACCAGCACCGCCGCCGCCGGCATCGCGCTGAGGAGGGCGTTGGCCTTGCGCTGGGCCAGGCGGCGCATCCAGGTGACGCATTGGCTGGGCTCGGCCCGGTCGGCGATTTGGGCGGTGGCGAAGCCCCGGCAGGTGTCGTAGCCGCAGCCGCCGCAGTTGGCCTCGTCCTCCTTGGTCCGCTTGCCGGTGCGGGCCAGGGCGGCCACCACAGCCCGTTCGTCGATGGCCGCCGCGGGCTTGTACAGGCCAGGCCAGGCAAGCTCGGTGGGGACGTCCGGCACGGGCTCTCCGGCCTGGTCTTGGGGCGTCCCCAAGACCAGGGCCCGCCGGCGGAGGATAAACCCGCCGGGGCTCATCCCCGGACCGTTCACGCAGCCTCCGGGGCAGGCCAGGGTCTCGACGAACATCCCGCCCTGTTCCGGCGTCAGCCCAGCCAAGGCGTGGTCCAGCTCGGTGATGCCGCTGCACGCCGCCAGGCCAGCCTCCCCGCCCCGGGCGTGGCGGCGAATCCCGGTCAGCATGCCGCCTTCCACGGGGTAAAGAGCGGCGTCCCCTGGACCCGGCAGCAGGAAATGCCCCGTGCCGGGCAGGGTCAGGGGCTCGATGCCTGCGTCCCGCCACCAGCGCCGGAGATCCGTGAATGAAAGCGCCGCGGCCAGCAGATCGGGATGCTCTTCTGCTTCGCGTTTCTTCGCCACGCAGGGGGAGATCAACACCACCCGGGCCCCGGGCCGGAGGGCTTGGAGCATCCGCGCGTGGGTCAGGGCCGGAGACGCCAGGGGCGTCAGGGCGGGCAGCAACGCCGGCCGATGCTTGCGCACGAAGTCCACCGCAGACGGGCAGGCCGTGGACAACCACAGGCGCTCGGGCCGGTCGGCGCGCAGGCGGGCCACCGCGGCGCTCACCGCCTGGGCCCCAACGGCGGTCTCGGACACGGCGGCGAAACCCAAGCTCTGCAGGCCGGCGATCATTTGGCCCGGTTGCAGGTCCGGGAATTCGGCGACCCAGCTGGGGGCCAACGATGCGATCACCGATCCCTGGGCCAGGAGCTTGCGGACGTCCCCCAGGTCGTCCCGGATGTGCTTGGCCTTGGCCGGGCAGGCGACTACGCAGCGGCCGCAGGCGATGCAGGATTCCGGCCGGATCTGGGCATGCCCGCCGGCGATGCTGATGGCCTGGACCGGGCAGGCCCGCAGGCACTTGTAGCAGTCCTGGCATTCAGCTTCTTCGGTGAAGACAGGGGATCGGCGGTCCATGGGCGCACTCTAGGCAGAGGGTGGCTGGCGGGGAAATGTTGCCTGCGGGTCGGCGGGCCCCATGCGGCGGGTGGATCGGGAGCCGCCGGTTCAGGCATGGACCTGGACCGTTGATTCCAGCAGTTGCAGGAGTGCCTGTTTGTCTGGCACCCGGTGGGCTTGGCCGTCCACCAGCACCGTCGGTCCGTCGGCGCAGGCCTTGGTGCAGCGCCGGCCGCACAGTTCGGCCTGGCGGCCGTGCTCCGCCAGCCAAACCGCCACCACGGCGGGATAGTCGGCCCCGCCCCGGGCGAAGCACGACGACCCCAGGCAAATCTCGATGCGGGTCATGCTTGGACCAGGGATTCGTCGATGGCGGCCAGCACCGTATCCACCGTGGCGGCGCTGACGATCCGCCCGCCCACCCGGACATTCGGCCCGTCGCCGCAGTGCTCCAGGCAGAAGGTCGCCCGGACATCCACCCGGTCCTGGAGTCCCCGGGCCTCCACCGCCGTCACCAGGGCGTGGACCATGGGCTGGCCGCCCCGGAGGTGGCAGCTGGTGCCCAGGCAGGCCTGGACCAGCAGGCGGTTCCGGGGCTCGCCGGTGGTGAGCAGCAGGTCCAGGTCCCCCAGCCGCCGGCGCGGATGGTAGTGGGTGTGGAGCAGGTCGTGGGCGGCGTGGGAATTGGGTTCGTGGAGGTGATCGCGGTACAGTTCCTTGACCGCGGGATTGTCGCCGCTGTTGCGCATCACCTCGGCCCGATCGGCGGTGAAGATCCCTGCGGCCCGGCAGGTCCGGGCGGTGCCCCCGTGGTCCACCGGCTGGCCGGCGCCGCCGACGCAGCCCCCGGGGCAGGCCATGACCTCGATGAGATCCGCCTTGGCCCGGCCGGCTTTTACCTCGGCAATCAGGCGCTTGGCGTTGGCCAGGCCGCTGACCACCGCCACGTGGAGGACGCTGCCCCCCACATCCACCGCGGCGATGCGCGTCCCCTCGGGACCACGGACCTCGGTGAATTCATGGTGCTTCAGCCGGCCATCCCCCAGGACCGCGGCGGCATAGCGGAGGACGGCCTCGGTGACCCCGCCGCTGTTGCCGAACAGGATGCCGGCCCCGGTTTTCATGCCGAAGGGTAGATCGGGTTGTTCCGGGGTGATGCAGGACAGGTCCAGGCCGCTGCCGGCGATCAGCCGGCCAATCTCTTGAGTAGTCAGCACCAGGTCGATGTCCCGCCGGCCATCGGTGGTGAATTCCGGGCGGGTGGCCTCGAACTTCTTGGCGGTGCAAGGCATGATGGAAATGACCGTGAGGTCCTGGGGATCGCAGCCGTGGTGGGCGGGCAGCAGCTTCCGGGCCAGGGCCCCGAACATCTGCTGGGGGCTTTTGCAGGTGGACAAATGGGGCAGCAGATCGGGCTGGAATTTTTCAGCATAGGCCACCCAGGACGGACAGCACGAGGTGAACATCGGCAACGCACCGTTGCCCTTCACCCGCTTCACGAATTCGTTGGCTTCTTCGACAATGGTCAGATCGGCGGTGAAGCCGGTATCGTACACCGCATCGGCCCCCAGGCGGCGGAGGGCGGCGCAGAGGATGCCGAAACCGTCGCCCCCGGGGGGCAGCTCCAG
>CANIXE010000074.1 GCA_947470885.1 Planctomycetota bacterium | reverse complement strand
GGCGGAGTTCAACTGCCTGATGCTGGGGGCCACCCCCGAGGTCATCCGCCGGGCCGAAAGCCGCGAGGAGTTCGCGGCGGTGATCGCCGGCCTGGGCCTGGGCATGGCCAAGGCCTACAAGGCGACCACGTGGGCCGAGGCCCAGGAGGCCGCTGCCAAGCTGCGCCTGTTCCAGCCCGGGGGCGCCCCGGCGGCGATGATCCGGCCCTCGTTCACCATGGGCGGCAGCGGCGGCGGCCTGTGCAGCACCCCGGAACAGTTCGAGACCATCTGCAAGCGCGGCCTGATGCTGTCGCGGACCAGCGAAATCAGCGTGGAAGAATCGCTGTTCGGCTGGAAGGAATTTGAGATGGAGGTGATGCGGGACCGCAAGGACAACGTGGTCATCGTCTGCTCCATCGAAAACTTCGACCCGATGGGCGTGCACACCGGCGACAGCATCACCGTCGCCCCGATCCAGACCCTGAGCGACCGGGAATTCCAACGGATGCGCGACGCCTCGTTGGCAATCATCCGCGCCGTGGGCGTGGAAACCGGTGGTTCCAACATCCAATTCGCGGTGAATCCCGCCGACGGGCGGATGGTCGTCATTGAGATGAATCCCCGGGTCTCCCGTAGCTCGGCCCTGGCGAGCAAGGCCACCGGCTTCCCCATCGCCAAGTTCGCCGCCAAGCTGGCCATCGGCTACACCCTGGACGAGATCCGCAACGACATCACCCGGGTCACCCCGGCGTGCTTCGAGCCGACCATCGACTACGTGGTGACCAAAGTCCCCCGCTTCACCTTCGAGAAGTTCCCCGAGGCGGACGACACCCTGGGCTACCAAATGAAGTCCGTGGGCGAAGTCATGGCCATCGGCCGGACCTTCAAGGAATCCTTCCAAAAGGCCCTGCGTGGGCTTGAAACCGGGATGACCGGCTTCGGCCCGAAGCGCAGCGATGATCTGGCGGATCCGACGAAAAAGGCCGAATACCTGACCCAGATCACCCGGCCCACGGCCCAGCGCCTGGCCCAATTGCGCCTGGCCTTCCTCGCTGGAGCAACCCTGGAGGAGATCCACAAGGTCACCTTCATCGATCCCTGGTTCCTCCGCCACCTCCAAACCATCATCACCACGGAAACCACCCTGCGCACCGCCGGCCTGGACCGGATCGGCAAGGAAACCCTGCTGGCCGCCAAGCGGGATGGCTTCGGCGACAAGCAGCTGGCGGCAATCCTCCGGGTGGATGAAGAAACCGTCCGCACCCTGCGGGAGCGCCTGGATGTGCACCCCGTGTACAAGCAGGTGGACACCTGCGCCGCGGAGTTCACGGCCTATACCCCGTACTACTATTCGACCTACGAAGCCGACTCCGAACACCCCGCCCCGGCCCCCAAGCGGATCATGGTCCTGGGCGGCGGGCCCAACCGCATCGGTCAAGGCATCGAGTTCGACTACTGCTGCTGCCACGCCGCGTTCGCCCTCCGGGATGCCGGCTTTGAAGTGATCATGGTCAACAGCAACCCGGAAACGGTGAGCACCGACTACGACACCTCGAACCACCTGTTCTTTGAACCGGTGACCACCGAGGACGTTCTGGAAATCTACCGGGCGATGAAGCCCGAGGGCGTGATTGTCCAGTTCGGCGGCCAGACGCCGCTGAACATCAGCCTGGCCCTGGAAAAGGCGGGCCTGCCCATCATCGGCACCAGCCCCACGGACATCAACCGGGCTGGCGACCGGGAACTGTTCAAGGGCATCCTGGAAAAAATCCACCTCAAGCAGCCCGCCAACGGCATCGCCCGCAGCCTGGACGAGGCCCTGAAGCAAGCCGAGACCATCGGCTACCCCGTGGTCGTCCGCCCCAGCTTTGTGTTGGGTGGCCGGGCCATGGATATCTGCGGGAACCGGGAACAGCTCCTCAAGTTCGCCAGTCTGGCCTTCGAAGTCGCCGCCGGCGCCCCGGTGCTCATCGACAAATATCTTGAGCAGGCCATCGAAGTGGACGTCGACGCCGTGAGCGACGGCACCGACGTGGTCATCGGCGGCATCCTCGAACACATTGAGGAAGCCGGCGTGCATTCCGGCGACGCCTCCTGCGTCATCCCGTCCATCAGCCTGAGCGAGCGCCTGCTCGCCCAGATGAGCGACATGACCCGGGCCCTGGCCCTGAACCTCAACGTCCGCGGCTTGATGAACGTCCAGTTCGCCATCCGCAACGAAGAGGTCTACCTGCTGGAAGTGAATCCCCGGGCCAGCCGCACGGTGCCCTTCACCAGCAAGGCCACCGGCGTGCCCCTGGCGAAGATCGCCGCCCTGGTCCAGTCGGGCCGGACGCTGAAATCCCTGGGCATCACCCACGTCGCCGAACCCACGCATTTCTGCGTCAAAGAATCGGTGTTCCCCTTCAACAAGTTCCCCGGGGTGGACACGATTCTTGGCCCCGAGATGCGCTCCACCGGCGAAGTCATGGGCGTGGCCAAGACCTTCGGCGAGGCGTTCTACAAGAGCCAGCTGGGTGCGGGCTCGAACGTCGCCCTCGCGGGCAAGGTGTTCATCAGCGTCCGGGACAACGACAAGCGGTTGATTGTCCCCATGGCCCAGAACTTGGCGGACCTGGGCTACACCATCGTCACCACCAGCGGCACCGGGCGGATCCTGGAACGGGGCGGCGTGCCGGTGCAGTACGTCAACAAGGTCCGGGACGGCGGCATCACCGTCCTGACCATGCTCAAGGAACTGGCCTTCGTCATCAACACCCCCAACGCCAAGGGTGGCAAGTCCGACGAATCCAAAATCCGCAGCGCCTGCGCCGTGGCCAATACCCCGTACTTCACCACCCTCACCAGCAGCGCCGCCCTGGTGTCGGCCCTGCGCCAGGTGAAGCGCCAGGAATATTCAGTGACCAGCCTGCAGGAACTGCTGCCGGCCCGGGGCGTGTGGCGGGCCAAGGCTGCGGTTGGCGCCTGATTCCGGCGCCCGGGAATTGCCGCCTTCCCGGGCTCAGGTCCAAGCTGCCCACGACTTCGGCTTCCTCACAACATTTGGAGTTGTCATGGACCTGTTGCCCCTCCTCCGCCGCTCAGTCCTTGTCGTCGCCCTGGGCCTGACCTGGGGCGGGGAATACCTGGCCGCCGAGCCTGGTTTCACCGTCACCCAAACGGCCCCGGCCGGGATCTACGCCGTGGGTGAGCCCATCACCTGGAACGTCCTGCTCCACGATGTGGCCGATCCCAAGTCCGCCGTCGTCACCTACACGGTCCTCCAGGGGGGGCTCACCACCTTGGCCAAGGGCACCCTGCCAGCGGATGGGCGGATCACCGCCACCCTTGATGTCCCGGGCACCGTCCTCCTGAATCTCTCGGCCAAGCTCCCCGGCGTCGACAAGGCCCTGATCGGGGCGGGCGGCGCGGTGGCGGAACCCCGGAAGATCGCCCCCGCCGAACCCATTCCCGATGACTTCACGGCCTTTTGGGATGGCAAATTGGCGGCCCAGAATGCCATCCCCATGAACCCGCAGTTCGAAAAGAAACCGGGCGGCAAGGCCGGCATCGACTACGGGCACCTCACCCTGGACACCATCAACAACAGCCACATCCGCGGTCAGTTGGCCCGCCCCGCGGATGGCAAGAAGCACCCCGCGGTCCTGATCGTCCAGTATGCCGGCGTGTATCCGCTGAAGCCGGATTGGGTCACCGGCTACGCTGGTGGCGGCTGGTTGGCCCTCAACATCCTGGCCCATGACCAGCCCATCGACGAACCGGCCAAGTTCTATGAGGATCTGAGTGCCGGGGCCTTAAAGAGCTACACCGCCATCGGCAACGAGGACCGGGAAAAAAGCTATTTCCTGCGGATGTTCCTCGCCTGCTCCCGGGCGGTGGACTACCTGGCCCTGCAACCGGACTGGGACGGCAAAACCCTGATCGTCACCGGGGTCAGCCAGGGCGGCCTCCAGGCCATTGTCGCCGCTGGCCTGAATCCCAAAGTGACCGGAATCCTCATCAACGTCCCCGCTGGCTGCGACAACAACGCCGAGCTGGCCGGCCGGAAACCCGGATGGCCCTATTGGCTGGCGAAGGTGGACGATCCGAAAAAAGCAGGGGAGGTGGCCCGCTACTTCGATGCCGTCCATTTCGCCGCCCGGATCCGCTGCCCGGCCCTGGTGGGCGTCGGCCTGCTGGACGTCACCGCCCGCCCCGCGGGCATCTTCGCTGCGATCAACCAAATGCAGGGACCCACCGAGGTCGTGGTCATGCCCGAGGCCACCCACAAGACCGACCATACGCCCTTCAATGTACGCAAGAATGCCTGGGAATCGTTGCTCCGCAGCGGCAAGCCCCTGCTAGTGGGGCCAAGCCCCGCCGGCCACCTGCCGTAATCCCCCGGAACCGACCTGACCATGCATCCCGTCATCCTGCCCACCATCGCCGCGGTGATCGCCCTGCCCCTCTGCGGGATCATCCTCGGCCTGGTGCAGCACGCTTGGTACCGCCGACGGGTGGCGACGGGCAGCCTGACTGAGGATGACGTGCCGTTCTTCGGCCTGCTGCTACTACGAGGGATGCTGGTGGGCATGGTGTTCGTGGGCGGCGGCGCCATCGCGGTGCATGCTTTGACTGGAACACCACCTGCCGGCACAGCAGCCGCACCCACGAAAGCGCCCTGATGCCCGGCACCGTCCACCTGGTGGGCGCCGGCCCCGGCGATCCCGGACTCCTCACCGTCCGCGCCCGGGAACTGCTGACCAACGCGGAATGCCTGGTCCACGACTACCTGGTCAGCAAACCCATCCTGGAACTCGTCCCGGCGTCCTGCGTCCGCCACTACGTCGGCAAACGTGGCGGCGCTGATTCCGTCCGCCAGGACGACATCAACGCCCTGATCGTCCGCCTGGCGGCCAGTCACCGGAACGTGGTCCGCCTGAAGGGCGGCGATCCTTTCCTGTTCGGCCGGGGTGGCGAGGAAGCCGCGGCCTTGGCGGATGCCGGAGTGCCGTTCACCGTCGTTCCCGGAATCACCAGCGGCATCGGCGCCCCGGCCTATGCCGGGATTCCGGTGACCCACCGGTCATCGTCCTCCGCCGTGGTGTTCGTCACCGGCCACCAGAAGCACGCCCCTGGGGAACCGGAGCCGGACTTCCCCTGGCCCACCGTGGTCCACGTGGAGACCATCGTCCTCTATATGGGGATGCACCGTCTCGCGGAAAACTGCGCGTCCTTGGTGGCTGCCGGCCGGGCGGCCACCACCCCCGTGGCCGTGGTCCAATGGGGCACCCACCCGGTCCAACGCACCGCCGTGGGCACCCTCGCGGACATCGCCGCCATCGCCAAAGCCCGGAAACTGGGCGCGCCGGCCATCGTGGTCATCGGCGATGTGGTTCGCTGGCGGGAAAAAATCCGGTGGTTCGACCTGCCCGCCCAGGCGCCCCTCCACGGCCGGCGGATCCTGGTGACCCGGGCCGCGGACCAGGCCTCGGGCCTGGCCGCCGCCCTGCGCCAGCGGGGTGCCGAGGCGGTCCTCGCACCCCTGGCGACCAGCGAACCTTGCCCACCTGACGAACTGCTGGCCGCCCTGGCCCAGCCCCACGACTGGATCGCGTTCACCTCGGCCAACGCCGTGCGCGCGGTGTGGGCCGCCCTGCGGGCCGGGGGCCGGGATGCCCGGGCCCTCGCCGGCAGCCGCTTGGCCGCCGTGGGCGCGGCCACCGCCGCCGCCCTGGCGGAACACGGGCTCCACGCCGATCTCGCCCCGGGTGGGGACGGCGGCGGGCTGGGCCAGGCGATGCGCCAGGCCGGGGGCGCCTCGGCCCTGCTGCCCATGGCCGACAACGCCCGGCCGGAACTGGCCGCCACCCTGGCCGCCGCGGGCTGGCGGCTGACCACGGTGACCGCCTACCGCACGATCCCCTGCGATCCCGGGCTGGACCTGGCGCAGGAGCACCTGGACGGCGTGGCCCTGGCCTCCGCCGCCACAGTAGAGCGTTTCGTCACCTGGGCCGGGCCCCACCTGCCCCGACTGGTGGCGGCGGGTTGCCGCTTCTACGCCATCGGCGCCCACACCGCTGCCGCCCTGGGCACCCACGGCCTGGCCTGCGCCGGGATCGCCGCCACTCCGGCGGTGGAGGATCTGGCGAACGCCATCGCCAGAGACTTAGGCCAGGCCGGGGATCCCGGCGCCACGTGAGCCCGGATCCCGTCTTCACCATCGGCGGTCCAGGACGGAGCCTGCTGGGGGCGACCTTGCTGGCCCTGGCCCTGGGCAGTTTGTTCGCCGTCCACGACCTGGAATTCGGCATCGGCTGGACCGGCGTCGTTCCTGCCGTGCTCCTCTGTCTGCCCGCCCTGGCCCTGCTCCGCCGCCGGCGCATCCAGGTCATCCCCCGGGGCCTGCGCTTGGAGGACGGCTGGCTGTGGCGGCGGCAGTTCGACCTGCCCCTGACCGGCGGTGAGGAACTGGAATTGGTGCCCACCGCCGGATTACGGGCGGTGGTCTTCCACCGCCATCAACAGGAGTTCATCGTGGCCACCTGGCTGACCGGCGGCCAAGCCCGGCGGCTGACCGCGTGGCTGGATGCACAGCATCCCATCGGTGCCTGGTCCCGGCGGGAACCCAGAAAACCCGCCGGGGACCGCTGACCCTCAGTGACGCAGTTGAGTTGGCCATTTGCAGAATCCCCGCTGTATTTTTCACGTCTTTGCCTCGACGGTTGTTTCACCCAAATGGTGAGTCTGGAAACGCACGTGGTGCGCCGATGCAAGGCGCTTCAATGGACCGCTGGATATCCATGACGGAGCACTCTTTGCGGCGCCAGTCCGGTCGTCCGATCGTCCACCAGTAGTGAGTCTTTCGGATATTCCCGCTGAACATTTGGCTTCAATGACGACCGGACATTTTCATTGAGGTCCCCTGACGCAGCAAGTGCGCTCAAATTGCGTTTTCCAGGCTGACCGCAGCATTGCGCAATGCAGGGCCTCCCGCAGCATGCGACCAATGCTGTCCGGCCACGATCCTTACGCTCCCGAGCTGCCGCCGTCCGATGCCGTGGCCTGCGGATTCTTCCTGCGCCGGGCCGGGCCAGAGCCCCTGTGGCTGATGCTGCGCTCGTCCCACCACGGCGAATGGGGCTTCCCCAAGGGGCACCAGGATCCGGGGGAATCCCTTTTCCAAACCGCCCTCCGGGAATGTGCCGAGGAATGCGGCATCGCCCTGCTGACGGTCACCGGCCCGCCCTGCTGGCTGACCTACAAGCCCTCTGGCACTCGGATCAAGACCACGGTGTATTATCCGGCCCAGACCACCTGTGGGGCCGTGGTCCTCAGCCACGAACACAGCGAAGCCGAGTGGTTCACCAAGGCCCAGGTCCTGAAAAAGCTGAACCATAAGAATCTCGCCCAGCTGTTCGCCCAACACGCCTTCTGATGTACACCCTGCTGTTCTATTCACCGATGGGAGAAGTCCCCCCCACCGGCGAGGCCCTGGCGGATGCCTGTGCCGCGTTCCCCGGCCTCACTTGGGATGCGCCCCCCGAAAGTTCGTATTTGCCGGGCCGGTGGCGGGATCCCGCCACCGGGGCTACGGCCTTAATCGACCTGGGGGAAGCCCCCCTGGAGCGGGATGACCTCCACCCGGCCAAGGCCTATTCCGTTTGGCGGCCCCTGCCCCTAGTGCTCCAAATTCCCTTGGCGGGTCCCCACTGGCACGCGGCCGAGGTCCTGCGCCACGTCGATGGCTTGCTGGCCGCCCTACCGGGCTGCCGGGCCCTGGACACCGAGGACGTCCCCGATGAAACCGGCCCCGGCCCCTGGGATCGGCCCCGGGCCATCGCCAGCTGGGAACGCCAGCGGGAAGCCCGGATCGCTGATCTGGCCATCCCCCGGCTGGCCCGGGCCGCCAGCGTTCGCCTATGGCGCTGGCGCCGGGAGCGGGCCGCCGGTCAGGCCGCCCGTCCAGATCTGCTGTGGCCCGAGGGCCTGGTCCTCCATGAACGTTCCACCAACCGTGCCGTAAGCGCCGCCTGGTGGGCTGATACGGCGAAGCCCCTGGCCCTGCCCCCGGTGGAACTGCTGCTCACCGCCCAGCCCCCGGGTTGCATCCCGGTGGCCAGCCTGGCCATCGGCGATGTCCAGGTTCTGCCCCAGGGTGGCGGCATCGCCCTGATGCCCCGCCCCCTCCCTCCGGTGCAACCGGTGACGGGTTACAGCGCATTATTGGACGAAGACTGGGCGGACTGACCCTAAATCCGGCGATGGATTCACGCGGAGGCGCGGAGAAGACAAGAGGTTGAACCAGAAATCGACGTTCACCGGGTGGGTGATCCGTCGATGACGTTGATTCAGCGCGAAAGAACGGTGTTCTCCGCGCCTCCGCGCCTCCGCGTGAAAAATCCAATGCGGCATGTAGGCTGACAGAATTCCCAAGGACCCTACATCCGCCGTGGTCCTGAGCATGATCCCCCCTTCACTTCCCCATGGCGGTGGAGCCGGGGTTGATCCTGGGCGGGCGCCTCGCCTTGGTCAGCCCAGGCGTTCCGGATGCTGGATCATGTCCACCGTGGCGGACAGCAGGCGGCCGGCGGCGCCGCCATCGGCGATCCGGTGATCGAAGGTCAACGTGGC
>CANIXE010000073.1 GCA_947470885.1 Planctomycetota bacterium | reverse complement strand
AGGTCGCTGGGCACCGGCAGGACGACGATGTTGAAACGCCGCTTCAACGCCGCCGACATGTCGTTCACCCCCCGGTCCCGGGTGTTGGCGGTGCCGATCAGGTTGAAGCCCCGGCGGGCGTGGATGTGGACGCCCAACTCAGGCACCGCCAACACTTTTTCCGAGAGGATGGTGATGAGGGCATCCTGGACTTCGGCGGGGCTGCGGGTGACTTCCTCGAAGCGGACGATCGCACCCTGTTCCATCGCCCGGTACACCGGACTGGGCACCAGGGCCCGGGGCGACGGACCCTCGGCCAGAAGCATCGCGTAGTTCCAGCTGTAGCGGATCTGCTCCTCCGTGGTGCCGGCGGTGCCCTGGACCAGCATCAGGCTGTTGCCGCTGATGGCCGCGGTGAGGTGTTCGGACAGCCAGCTCTTGGCGGTGCCCGGCTCGCCCACCAGCAGCAACGCCCGGTCGGTGGCCAAACTGGCGATGGCGATCTGCACCAGGCGCTGATGGCCGATGTATTTCGGGGTGATTTTCATCCCGCCGGCTTCGCCCCCCAGCAGGTAGGTTTCCACCGCCCGGGGGGACAGCTTCCAGCCTTCGGGCCGGGCGCCCTGGTCGGCCTTGGCCAGGGCGGCCAGTTCGGCGGCGAACAACACTTCCGCCGGGGGCCGCAGCTGATCGGCGTCCGTGCTGGATTTGACGTTCTTCTCAGCGGCGGCGGGGGCTTTGGCCATGGGTGCTCATTTGCCGGGATGCCGGCGTTCCAGGGTGCGCAGAAGGTGGCGGAGGGTCCAGTCCTCTTTGCCGTCGGCCTGGACCAGCAGGGTGCGGACGGGATCGACGGAGGTGGGATCATCCAGGGCGACGATGGCGTGCTGGGCGGCCATGCGCACCGACCAATCCCGATGGCCCAGCAGGGGCAGCAGCCCCGGCAGCACCCCGGCTCCGCCGATGGCCCCCAGGGCCCCGCAGGCAGCGACCTGCACGAGGTCGGGAGCAGCGGGAAGCAGCTTCAACAGGGGCTTCACGGCTTTGCGTTCCCGCAGCCGACCCAGCACGGGCAGGACCTGGCGCAGGACCTCCGGCGGGGCGTCGAACTGCTTCAGGGCCAGCGGCCCCCAGCGGGGATCCACGGTTTCGGCGGCCACCACCTGATCCGTCGCAGCCTCCAGGCGAGCCAGTCCGGTCTTGGTGTCCCGATCCGAGGCGGTGACGGCGGCGGACAGGCGCTTGAACGCCTGGTCGGCGGCCAGGCGCACCGCGGCCTGGGCGGCGACGGCGAACAGTTTGCGATCGTCCCCCGCCAATAGGTCGGCCACCGCCGCCACCTGCCGGGGATCACCGCTGCCCAGGACGGCCTGGGCAGCGGCGTCGCCGAAGCGGTCGATCAACGGCAACGCTGCCCCGGCGATGCGGGGATCCCGGTGCCGGGCGAGGGCAGAAAGCAGAATAGGGACCAGATCAACGGGTTTGACGCTATTCGCCGGAACCGGCGTGTTCTTCGTGTTGGATGTCGAACTGTTTTCCGCCTCCGCCGCAACCACCGCCACGGCCAGCCGATCTAGCATCCAGCCCAGGGCGCCGGGGTGCCGGGAATTTCCCAGGCCCTCGGCGGCGGCTTCCACGGTGCGGGCATCATCCAGAGCAGTGGTCAAGGCCGCCAGGGAAGCATCGGAGGCGTAGCCCGCCAGGGCCCGCAGGGCGGCCCGGAAGACTCCGCCGTGGCGTTCCTTGGCGACGAGGGCCTGCACCGGCTGCTCGAACCGGGGATCCCCCGGCACGTGGTCGGCGATGGCATCCAAGGCGGATTCCCGCACCTCGGCACTGCCCTCGGCCAGAGCCTGGGCCAGCAGGCCGTGGGCGTTGGCGGGATCGGCGGCGACCACCGCCCGCAACCGGCGGCCGTCGATCCGCCGGCCTTTCTTGAACTCAATGATGCCTCGAATCGGAGCGACGATGGCCGGGCCCAGCCGGGGGATCGCCTGGTCCGCCACCAGATCCCCCAGGTA
Source organism: Planctomycetota bacterium (assembly GCA_947470885.1). Taxonomy (GTDB): domain Bacteria; phylum Planctomycetota; class UBA11346; order UBA11346; family UBA11346; genus CAIUVD01. The sequence goes on along the minus strand of CANIXE010000073.1, from coordinate 6,625 downwards.
CCCGTCATTCATCGCGTGGATCAACGGCTCCACCAGGCGCAGATCCACGATGTCCCCCCGCTCGATGGCCTGTTGGACCCGCTCGATGCGTCCCTTGCCGGTTTCCACCAGGGCGGTGTACAGCTCGCCCAGTTCCTTGGCATTGCAGGGCGTGCCGATTTCAGGCCGGGGGATCAGCGGCGTCAGCGGCCCGGCGGGGGCCGGCTGGGCCTGGGCGGCCCGGACCTGGGCAGTCATGGTCGCCAGGCCGACCAGTTCCCGGGCGGTGTCGGCACCACTGGCGGCCAAGGTTCGACCAACGGCCGCGGCCAACTGGCCGATGACCGGAGCCTTCGCCCCCAGTTGGGTGGCCAGCGCATCCAGGGCGGTCTTGTCCCGGGTCAGCGCCGGGTCGGCGGAGGCAAGATGGGCGCCGGCGACAAGAATGCGCTCCACATCGGAGCCCAGGCGGCGGATAGTGTCCCGTGGCATACTTCACATCCCCAATCGCACGTGGTCGTTAGCCACCACCAGGGCCAAGGGCTGGCCAAAGATGGCATCATCCGCCAGCCCCAGGTGCAGGCGCACCAACAGAGACGCGGGCTGTTTCAACACGCCATCCACCAGTCGTGCCCCGGCGGCCATCGCCAGATTGTTGAGGGTGCGATAGCGGGCGGTGGGCGGATCCCGCAACAGCAGGGCCTGGCCCTTGGCATCCACCAGGGCCAGGGCCTCCCCGGCCTGCTGGATCGTGGCGGCGCGGATCAGGAGCACCGCATCATCGGGGGCCAGGGGATTGCGGATTTGCTCTTTGTAACGGGCCAAGGCGGCGGCCAGATCCGGCTGGGCCCGGGCGTGGAGATCGGTGAAATCCCCGGCCACCACCGGGCGGGAAGCCAAGGCGGCGATTTCCCAACGCACCCGGCGGTTGATGAACCCGGGGTAGATGCCCGCCTCGCGGATGGCCAACGGCCGGTCGTGGGAATCCCGCTCCTTGGTCTTGTCGAGGGCGGCGAACGGCCGGAAGCGGCGTTCCACCAAGACGTCGCCGGTATCGAGATCCAGCAACCAGCCCTGCTCGATCCGCTCCTCCCGCACCCGGTCGCTGTACCGCTCGTCGGCCAGCTCGAACAGGCGCAGGTCGCTGCGCACATGGCCCGCGGCCTTCAGGGCGGCCAGTTCCCAAACATGGCCCAGCAAATCTTCCACCACGGCCTCGGTGTCGGCGACGCCCTCAGTTTCATCCAGCTTTTCGTCGAGGACCTTCCGCCCCTTCCGCACCAGGGCCCACAGGCGGTACAGGTGGCGGGCCATGAGCCGGTGACGGAGGTCGTCCGCCAGGTCGTGGCCGGGTTCTTCCAACTGGTAGAAGCGCCCGGCGTCGTCTTCGTCCCGCCGGATCGCCAGGGCCGCCAGACGGCGCAGGGCCTCGGCGGCCCCGGGCAGATAGGCATCGTGCATCTGCCGGGCCTGCTCCACCAGCCGGGTAGCCTTGGCCCGGTCCAGGGTGCCCAGCCCCGCCGCCGTGGTGTCGAGGACCAGTTTTTCCAGCAGATCCAGGGCGTCCCGCTGGACCCGGGTCTTCTTGGCCAGGGCCGCCTTGTCCACTTCCCGGGGCTTGGCGGCAACCTCCGCCTTCTTTTCCGCCCGCTCGACATTCTTGCTGCGCTTGGCCAGCAGTTCCTCGGGGGCCGGGGCGACGGCGAATTGCGCCGGAGAATCCAGGAAGGCGGCCAGCATCCCCAGGGTGTGTTTGCAGGGCGGCGGTTTCACCGGACAGGTGCAGCGGATCACCGGATTGTCGCCGGCCAGATCGATGGACAGCAGGTACGGATTCGCGCCGCTGCCCTGGCATTCCCCCCACAGCAGGCTGTCATCCCCCAAGCGGTGGAGGTTTTTGTAGGCCCCCTTCTTCACCAAGGTGCGACCGTCGGACAGGGCCTTGTCCTTGGTCACCACAGCGCGCAGCAGGTCCTCGTTGACGACGATCGGCATGGGGGGTCCGACTACTTAGGAAAAGTGGTCCGCCGATGTCCCCGGGCATCGGACGTACAACCATGGGATGACGGACGCGGCGGGGGACCAGCGGGTGGGAAGGTCGGGGGCCAGCCCCCCTCGTCAAGCGTCGGACCTGACGACAAAGAACCAACCCGACCGCTCGGATCGTTGGCTCCCCGGCTCACTCCACCCTGATTTTCTCCATCGCCCGGATGATTCGCGGTGCAACCTGATCAAGCCCCACCTGCTCGGCCACCGCGCCCTGGTCGAAAGCGACCTTGGGCATGCCATAGACCACCGAGGTCATTTCGTCCTGGCCGATGGTGTGGGCACCGGCATCCCGCATGGCCTTCAGACCGGCGGCCCCGTCGGCCCCCATCCCGGTGAGGATCACGCCCACGGCATTGGCCCCGGCGGCGGCGGCCACGCTGTGAAAAGTCACGTCCACCGCCGGCTTCTGGAAATGCACCTGGGGTCCCTGACGTAGCTCCAACAAGTATTTCGCCCCGGAACGCCGGACCACCAGATGATGGCCCCCCGGGGCGACATAGGCCAGACCGGTCAGCAACTCCTCGCCGCCCGCAGCTTCAGCCACCCGCATCGGGCTGATATCGTTCAAGCGCTTGGCGAAAGTGGTGGTGAACAGGGGCGGCATGTGCTGGACGATCACCGTACCAGGGGTATCCCCAGACAAACGGGCCAGGACGAAGCTGATCGCATCGGTCCCCCCCGTGCTGGCGCCGATCGCCAAGATCTTGCTCGTCGTCCGACCCAGGTGCTGGGCCTTGGTCGGCGGGGTGGCTAAAGTCTCGACCCGGGGTTGGCGCAGACGGTGGCGGGCGGCGTGGGCGGCCCGGATCGTCCGCCCGAGGATCGGTCCCAGTTCGCTGACACTATAGGCGGAGCCGGGCTTGGTCAGAATCTCCACCGCCCCCAGGTCGAGGGCGCGAATCGCCTCGTCACTGCCCTTTTGGGTCAGGGAAGAAATCACCACCACCGGCATGGGCCGATGGGTCATAACCTTGGCCAGGAACGATAACCCGTCCATCCGGGGCATTTCGATGTCCAGGGTCATCACATCCGGTTGATGGAGAGCGATCAGCTCTCGGGCGATATAAGGATCCGGGGCCGCGGCCACCACCCGGATATCCGCCTCCTTCGCCAGGCTTTCGCTGAGGATCCGCCGCACCGTGGCACTGTCATCGACGATCAGGACCTTGATCACAACTCTTCGCTTATGATCGCGACCGCCAACATGCCTCCCCCCAGATCAATGGCCCGGGCCCCCTCCCGGGGAAAGTTCGCGGGAACGCCGGATACGGGCGCGCCCAGGTGGAATTCCGCCTCGGCGCCATGGATCAGGGGCAGCAGGTTCCCCAGGAGCACATTGGCCAATTCGCCCGTTGCCTCCGCCGCATCACCGGCGGCCAAGGGCTGGTCCGGGGCCAGACCGCACATGTTGCGGGCAGCCTCTGCCGCCGCGTCCGGGGTGAGGGCCAGCCAGAGATCACCCCGGGATCGCCGGTCCGTGGCGGTCCATGGCAGGACCACCACCACACCCCATGGGGAATCGTCAGGACAGGGCACCTCGCCGAAGGGGATGAGGAAGGCCAGACTCTCGATGACTTCCACCAATTTCGCAATGGCGGCGTCACTTAAAGGGAGTGCACTCATATCCGTCTCCCGGCTTGGGCCACCAGTTCATGGACGGCCTTCACCAATTCTTCGGGGCGAAACGGCTTGTGGATGAAGCCCGCGCCCAGGTCCCGCAGGCGCTGGATCCGGGGCAGGCTGGATTCCGTGCTCACCACCACCACCAGGGTGTGCTTGAGCACGGGATCCGCCCGGAGCTTTTCCAGGAACTGCTCGCCGTTCATCACCGGCATGTTGATATCCAGCAGAACCAGATCGATGAGATGCTCCCCCAGACGTTCCAAGGCCTCAGCGCCATTGGCCGCCTGGTACACCTCGCCCACCTCCAACGGAGACAGACGGACGGATTTTCCGACCATCTCGCGCATGATCCGATTGTCGTCGACGACCAGGATGTGGTAGCCCATTGGCGCTGCTTTCTGCAAGGTTCAGGCGAGGATGCGTTCGACTCCGGCAGTGGATAACCGGGTGGAGCCGCTGGCGAAATCGAGGGTGAGGGTCCGGGGCACGGTCCCGCCGGTATCCTCGGCGGCGACCAACAGGCCATGCTGCCAGAGGATCTTACGGAGGACGGTGAGATTCCGGTTGCCGATGTTGAAGACGTCATTGGCCACGCCCTGGAGGGCGATGGAGGCACCCCCGGCAATGCATATCCGCAGGTGCCGGCGTGTAGCCCCCAGGCGTTCGGCGCCGGTGATCAGGGCGGCCATGCCGGTATCGACGAACAGGGCGGGACGCTGGCTGGACAGTTCCTTGTTCTGGGCCGACAGGGGCAATTGGGCGTGGAGCATCCCGCCGATGTTGGTCTGGGGATCCCAGACGGTGATCCCGACGCAACTGCCCAAGGCATGGGTGATGATCAATCCGGAGCCACCCTGATGCACGGCGATTCCTCCGATGCCCAGGACCACCCGGCCAATGTTCGCCAGCTCAGGCGTCATAGATGGCGGGTCCCCGGGCCCGGAGGGGATGGTTGATCGCGGACAGGCTTTCGGAGTGACCGACGTACAGGGTGCCCCCGGGGCGCAGCAATCCGGCCAAGCGATTGACCAGGCGGGCCTGGGTCTCGCGGTTGAAATAGATCATCACATTGCGGCAAAAAATGACGTCGAAGGGGCCCTTCATCGGCCAATCCTCCATCAGGTTCAGCCTGGCGAATTCCAACAACTGACGAAGGGCCGGACGGACCTGCCAGCGCCGTTGGCCATCCACAGCCACAGCCTGGACCGCCAATTTGCGGTCAGCCTCTGATAAAGGATCTATCCGTTGGTCGTCATAGATCCCCGCCTTGGCCAGGGCCAGGGCCTTGGTGGACAGGTCGGTGCACAGCACCGCCGCATCCCACCGGTCCAGATCCTTCAAGGCCCGGACCAGGCAGAGGGCGATGGTATAGGGTTCCTCACCGGTGGCGGCAGCGGCGCACCAGATCCGCAGTTTGGGCTGCACGGCCCGCTCCTGGCGACGGATAATCGCGGGCAGCACCCGCCCCTCGAAATCGGCGAAATGGGCGGGTTCCCGCAGCCAGGCGGTGTGGTTGGTGGTCAGCTGGTTGAGCAGGATCTCCTGCTCCGCGGGATCCCGCTCACAACGTTTAACATAGTCCTCCAAGGGTGGATCCCCCAGTTCCCGGAGGCGCTTGGCCAGACGGCTCTCCACCAGGGAGCGCTTGGCCTCCCCCAGTTCGATCCCCGCCAGGCGCTTGGCCATGGCCATGATCTGGAGCACCGGATCGGTCATGGACTGCCTGGAAGCTGCTCGAAATCCCGGAGGAGCTGGTAGAGCTTCTTGATGTCCACCGGTTTGGTGATGTAGCCATCCCCCTGTTCGCGGAACGCGGTGCGGATGTTCTGGGTATCCCCCAGGGCGCTGGACATGATGATTTTCGCCCCCTGTCCGGGATGGATGCCCTGCTGACATTCCGTGGAACGGATGGCCACCAGGGCCGACTGACCGTCCATGATCGGCATCATGATATCCAGGATGATCAAATCGTAGGGTTTCCCATCATGGATGGATTGGCCGACCCGCTCCAGGGCCACCATGCCATTGGCGACTTCCTCGATGGTGTAGAACGGGGCCAAGGACAGGCGCAGCACCTTCCGGCAAGTCAGATCGTCATCGACAATGAGGCAACGCATGGAAATCCTTCGCAATAGGTGGCAGCAGATTTACCAGAGGATATCAACCTGTCCGGAATCCAGATCCAACCGGGCCGCGAGGACGGCCAGACTGCCCCGGGTGGCAAGAGGCATCAGCAACGGTCGACTGGTTCGGAGTTGAGTGGCGACAAGACGGGCATTGGCAGAGACGGCGTTGTCCAGCGCATCTCCCGGTTGCCCCCGGCTGGACATCACCGCCGGCTTGATCCGGTCGATGAGTCCAGGGAGATGTCCTGGCAATTCACCTCCCGCCAGGGCGGCACCGACCGCACCGCAGCGTTCATGTCCGAGGACCAGAATCAGATTGGCACCCAGGTGCTCGACCGCGTACTCGATGCTCGCCTGGACATCGTCGTCAGCAACATTGCCGGCGACCCGCAGGACAAAGATATCGCCCAGTCCCTGGTCGAACAGGATCTCCGGTGGCACCCGAGAATCGGCGCAAGTGAGGACAATGGCGAAAGGTTTCTGGCCCTTGGCGATTTCGGCCCGGCGGGCCGAATCCTGGTGGGGATGAATGGTTTTGCCGGCGACGTACCGGGCATTGCCTTCCATGAGCTTCTGTAGGGCCTGGATATTGTTGAGGGAGATCGCCCCATCCGCCGTGACCACCCCCGGCGCACTGGCCGCTCCATGGGCTGAATCTGCCGGATGGGCTGCCCCTGACCCATGGCCAGGTGCCGCGGCGGCCGGCGATTCCGCCGGAGTGGAGGCCGGGGGGGCGTGCTCCTCCGCTGGGACGGCTGTCAGACCGAAGACCAAGAGGAATAGAACGTGGGGAACCAAGCGCATGGGGTACTCCGGGGTGACTCAAAATGGTTTGGGGGGGCCATGGT
>CANIXE010000072.1 GCA_947470885.1 Planctomycetota bacterium | reverse complement strand
TCCGGTGGATCCGCCCCTGGGCGACCCCGGCGGCGACGTAGATCTGCCGACCATCCGGGGACAAGACCACGGCGGTCGGCCCATCCGGCAGCGGGAATTCCCTGACCACCCGTCGACCGGTCAGATCCACTTCAGCGATCTGGTTGGTGGTGGCCTCGGCCACATACACCGTGCCGCCGGCAGCATCCGCCGCGAGGGCGACCGGTGAGCGGATCGCCGGCTCGACGGCCCTGGCAAAGGCCAGGACGCCAAGGATGAGAATCACAGAGCGAAACACGATCGGCATGGGTTTTACCGGGCGGGGCGGGTGATGACGTCAGGGGTGTCCAGAACCTGGACCGACGACATCATGCCGTGGCCCTTCCAGTCCTGGAAACTCCAGACGATCTGCTTGTTCGGAGTCAACTCGAACACCTGGGGCTGCTTGCCGTTCAGCGCCTTGTTGTGGCCCGGCCAGTTGGCGACCACGGTGTTGCCGTTGGCCAGGCGCTGGAGGGAGGTCACGTACAGGAGCTGATTGCCCGGCAGGTCCTTCTCGTTGACCCGGAAAACCTCCTTGCCCTCCGTGTCCACTTCCTTGAAGGCGTGGGAATCCCCCTCGGAAATCAAAGTATGGCCATCCGGCAGGCGGATTGCATAGAACGGTTTTTCCGCGGGAAAGGTTCGCAGCACCGAGCCATCGGGATTGTATTCCACCACCTTTTTCTCCCCCAGGTGGGGCACCAGGTAGGTGCCCGCCGGGGTCTTGCGGATGATCCGGAATTGATTGTGGACGTTGGTGACTGGAGTGGGGATGACCAGCTCTTTGACGATGGCATTGGTGGCCCGGTCGATCTCCAGCAGTTTTGCTGGGATACCGCACTGCATCAGCAGGACCCGACCATCCTCCAGGGGCTGGGCGGAATGGATCTCGGTGCCCTTGGGACCGTCGTATTTCCAAACGATCTTGTGGTCCGGGGTCACCTCCGAGGCGCCGGAGGTCCGGGCCCAGACCACGTTGCCGTTGGCCAGCCAGGTGCAGTCATTGCTCTGGCCGTTGGTGGGCTGGGTCCAAATCACCTTCCCCTCGGCATCCGTGATGGTGAGTTCCCCATTCCCATGGCCGCAGGAGAGGAATCGGTGACCCTTGGCCGGCGGCGTTGGTTCGGCGGCGATGGCCACACCACCCAACAGCAGGAGGACGGGCAGCAGACGGAAGGAAGGGCAGGTCATGGGTCCTCGATGATAATGCGGAAGCCGACATTGTAGACCGGCTGGTGGGGCTGGTAGACTGAACGGAAAGCCGAACGCGCCCGGTAGGGCCGGTCCCGCCAGGATCCGCCCCGGACCACCTTGGGCACGTCAACGGCACCGCCATCCCGGCCATCCGCTTGATACGGGTAGGGCCGGTAATCGCTGCGGGTCCATTCCCCGACGTTCCCGTGCATGTCCCTCAAGCCCCAGGGATTGGCCAGGTAGGTCCCCACCGGGGCGCTGATCATCTGCCCATCATTGCGCTGATCGATCCGGGGGATGAAGGCATCGTTGGGGCCGGGATTCTTGATTGGCTGGGGATTCACCCCGCGGACCGCGAAGGCGGTAAGGGAATAGTCCGCCAGATTGGTGAAGGGGCTGAAGTCCACGTCCAGGCCGCCGAAGCTGAAGGCGCTGTCGGTACCCGCCCGGCAGGCCCATTCCCACTGGGCTTCCGTGGGCAGGTCCACCTTGGCCCCGGTGCGCTGGGCCAGCCAGGCGCAGAACGCCCGGGCCTGGTGCCAGGTCACCCGGATCACCGGCTGGTCCGGCAGATTGGCGGGATAACCAGGGGTGGTGTGGTCCTTCCACTGCTGGTCGATGTAGCGGCTGTCATGGGCGGCATCAAGGCGGGCGAACTGGCGGTTGGTGATTTCCACCCGGCCCATCCAGAACGGGGCGGCGATTTTCACCGGGGCCAAGGGTCGTTCATCCGCGTCACCGGCGGCGTCGCCCATGACAAAGCTGCCCCCGGGGATTCGGACCAATTCCAGGGTGGTACCATCCCCCAGGTCCACACTGCGCTTGCTCTCACCACCGGCGGCCTGCTGGCGCTGGACTGCCTCCGCAGCGGTGAACGGCCAGCCGGAAACCTTGGGTGCCTCCACCGAAACCGTAGGTTGGTTCGGGGGGACGATGGGCGTCACCGGGCCCTGGGCCTTGCGGGCGGCGGTGGCGATGGCGTATTCTCCTTCGGTGTCGATGGGGTTGGCATCGTAGCGGGCATCCAGTTCCTTGCGCCGGATGACCCGGGGATCCGGGGTGGCGGCCATGTCCCAGGAGCCGCGCCAGGGGGCATTGAGATCGATCCAGGTGTTCAGCCGGTCCTGGGATTCCCCGTCCAGAACCACGCCGTGGTGGCCCTTGGCCAGCATCTGCATCAGTTCGCTGGTGCTGGTGTGGTACTCCATGGGCTTCAACAGGTGGTAATCGCTTTCCGGGCCCGGCCGGCGGACGAAGGGATGCAGGCCCAGGTAGGCCACATCGTCGGTGTAGTTTTTCGGCGGCACCTTGTTGACGAAGCTGGGGGCGGGTTTGCCGGCGCTGCCGTCATGGCAGGCCACGCAGTTCCGGTCGAGGACGGGCTGGACCTCGTTGACGAAGGCGAAGGGCCGGGCCGGGCCGTACCAAGGCGTGATGGGGGACGGGGCCCGACGGCTGGCGAGGGTGCCCTTGGCTGGCGGGGCACTGTTCTGCTGGTCGTGACAACCGACGCAGGACACCACCTCGCCGGGCTGGCCGGAAAACCAGCTGCGCATGGTTTGGAGGGTCCGGCCCTGGGCGTCCAAGGGCTGGACCGCCACCGGCAGGTTGGCGGGGATGCTGAACGAGGCCGAACCATCCGCCTCCACCGGCACGGTGCCCAGGATCCGCTTGATGTCCCAACCGCTGTGGAGGCCCACCTTGTCGTGGCTGCCCATGTTGCGGTAGGCGAAGTGGTAGGAGATCAGGCGAAGCTGTTTCACCGAGCCCCGGGGGATGCCCGCCAGGCCGGGGCCGGAATAGACGTCGGTGAGGACCACCGTGGCGTCCTTGGCCTCGGGCCGCACCCGATCCGGGATGACCGGGGGGCGCACGGAAGATTTGAGCAACGTCGGTTCCAACAGCGCCTGTCCCGGCAGGGTGCAGATCGGCACCAGGTTGTCGAACACGTCCGCCAGGTAGATGCCCCAGTCGGCTTTGGCATTTAGTTGGCAGGACACCAGGAAATACTTGTCGCTGAGGGGCTGGGGGTGAAGGAATTTCGGCCAGGAATTCTCAACCAGCTGATCGGCGATCTTGGGTTCGACGATCTTGCCCCGGCCGGGGATGCGCTGGACCACACCGGCGGTTTCATGGCGACCCTTGGCGAGATCCAGAAGGATCAGTTCGCCCGCCCGCTTCACCCCATGATGGCCGGAGACAATGGTGATCAGCTTCGACGGCGCCCCGGGCACCTGCCGGGTGTAGAACATCGAATTCGGCCAGTAGGAGTTGCTGCCGTACACCGCCTGCTGACCGGTGCCGTCGGGATTCATGGTGAACAGCAGGCGGGTGAAATAGTGGGCGGTGTCGGTGTATTCCCAACGGGTGTAGAGCACTCGCCCATCGTGCATCACCATCGGCGACCAGTTCATCTCCTGGTCGTAGCACAGCCGGCGCATCGCCCCGCCATCCCCATCCATCCGGTACAAGTTGGCGACGTAATCCGCGCCACCGACACAGGGCACCCCCTGGAACGTGGCGCTGCACATGAACACCACCCCGCCATCCGGCAGGTACGCGCCGTCATACGCATCCAGATCCTTATCCTCAATTTTGGTAAGCTGCTTCGGAGTGCCGCCCTCCGTCGGCATTTCCCAGAGCTGCCAGCGCTCGTTCACCCCGCCGGGCATGGAGAACAGGACCTTCTTCCCGTCGAAGTGGAGATCCAGATCACCAACAAACCGGCTCTTGTCCGGCTTGTACAGCGAAGTGAGGGTGCCCCCCGGGCGTACCGGCGACAGGACCATCAGCTCGTTATCGTAACCATCCAGGGAGATCGAGGTATTGCCCTGCCAATTGGCGGGCAGGCCCAGGTTCTTCGGCGAGCGCCGGACCAGGAGCAGACGTTCTGCATCCAAGAGGGGATTGGCGAGGAGGGCTTGTTGGCTGAGAGCCTGGTATTGGCGCAGATCCCCCAAAATCCGACGAAGGGAGGCCTCGTCCGGGGCGACCTTGGCTGATTTGGCCGCAGTGATCGCCGGCGCCAGGGCAGCCAGCCGGGATTGGTAGTCCCGTCCCTGGGGATAGCGGTCCCCCTGGGTGGCGATCAGGTCCGCGATGGCCAGATCCACGGCTTCAGGATCCACCGCCGCCAGCAAGGCCTTGACTTCCGCCAGCCCATCCTGGGCCTTGGGCGCCTGGTCCTTGGCCGCAGGCTCCACTGCGGATAGCAAGCCCGCACCAAGAAAGGAACCCAGGATCAGCATCCTGGAAAGCAGACGTTTGGCGCGCATGGGAAAATACTTTTCTACAGGTGAAAACGGCTTTCAGATCCGACCCACCTTGTACGCCCCACCCCCCCTCCCGTTGACAGGTTTCCCGTGAACCCAGCGGGGAAATTTCCAACCGGTCGCTGCACCCCTCAGGGCGCGGGCCGGACCGCCAGCTTAAACTCCGGAGTGGGATTCAGCCAAAGGGGCCGCCGCATCCCCGGGCAAGGCCCGGCGGTGCTAATCCAACCCCGTATCCGCCTACCGCACTTGGCGGGGCAACTTGCAGATCACCGCCGCGCAATTGACCGCAGCCTTGGGCACCATCCGCTGATCAACCACCCTTGCGCCGGGGCTTGAAGCGCAGGCCGGTGCTGGTCCGCTTCGCCCGGGCGCTGCCGGCCTTGGCTTCAGCGGCCAGAAGAACCTGGCAGGGCCGGGCCTTTTCTCCCTTGGCGGGCTGGCGGCGCCGGCTGGTACCGTCGGGTTGGATGTCCCGGGACTGAATGTTATCAGCCAAGCTGGCATCAAGGATGACTTGGAGACGCTTGGTCAGGGCCGGATCCTCGATCCGCACCAAGTGTTCAACCCGGCGATCCAGGTTACGGCTCATCCAGTCGGCACTGGAAATCGCGTAGACCGGGTTTCCAGCGTTGTGGAAACAGTAAATTCGGCTGTGTTCCAAGAACCGGCCCACCACCGAGGTCACCCGGATGTGGTCCGACAACCCAGGGACGCCAGGACGGAGGATGCACATGCCCCGGACAATGAGCTGGATGTCCACCCCGGCCTGGCCGGCGGCGTACAATTCGTCCGCCATGGCCTCGTCCACCAGGGCGTTGAATTTGGCGATGATGTGGGCGGGCTTGCCGGCCCGGGCGTGGTCGGCTTCCCGGCGGATCCAAGCAACGCACTGGCTGCGCAGGGTCGTGGGGGCCACCGCCAAGCGTTCATATTCCGGGGGCAGGGCGTAGCCGGTAATGACGTTGAACAGGGCGGCCACGTCCCGGCCCACGGCCTCGTTGGCGGTGAGCAGAGAAAGGTCGGTGTATAACCGGGCGGTTTTTTCGTTGTAATTGCCGGTGCCCAAATGGCAGTAGCGGCGGATGCCGTCTTCGTCCCGGCGGATGATCAGGGTCAACTTGGCGTGGACCTTGTAACCCACCAGACCGTAGATCACGTGGGCGCCGGCTTCTTCCAGGGCCCGGGCCCAGCGGATGTTGGCGGCCTCGTCGAAGCGGGCCTTCAACTCCATCAGCACCGTGACCTGCTTGCCGGCCCGGGCCGCCAGCATCAGGGCGCGGACGATGGGGCTGTCGCCGCTGGTGCGGTAGAGGGTCTGCTTGATCGCCAGGACCTGGGGATCCGCCGCCGCCTTTTGCACCAATTCCACCACCCGATTGAAGGATTCGTAGGGATGGTGGAGCATCACGTCTCCCTCCCGAATCGTCGCCCAAGGATCCTCCCAGGCTTCGTCCGGCGGGTTGACCACCTGCTCCAGGGGCGGGGCCAGCAGATCCGTCCGCCCGGGCAGCTTGCCTTGGACGCCGAACAGGAAGGTCAGGTCCAGGGGCCCGGGAATGGGGATGCAGTCGGCGGCGTCGAGTTTCAGCCGCTCCACGAGCCAGGCCTGGAGTTCTCCGCCGACGCCGGCCTCCACCTCCAGGCGGACCACGGTGCCATGGTCCCGGCTGGATAATTCCTGCTCGATTTCGGTGAGCAGGTCTGGGGCGTCCTGTTCGTCAATTTCGATGGAACCATCCCGGGTCGGCCGGAACAGACAGCGTTCAATGACCCGATAGCCAGGGAACAGATGGTCGAGGAACATCAGCACGATGTCCTCTTGCAAGGCGAAGGTCCCGGGCTCGCTGACCAGGGCCACCAAGCGATTCCCGCTGGGGACGGCGACCACGGCATTGCGCCGGGTCTCCAGGGCGGTGGGCAGATCGCCTTCGGCCACCAGGGTCACAGCGACGCAGATGCCCCGGTTGGTGACCAGGGGGAACGGCCGGGCGGGATCCACCGCCAACGGGGTGAGGATCGGTTCCAACTGATCCCGGTAGTAGATCCGCAGGGTCTCCCGGTCCGCCGCCGCCCAATTCGCCGCGGGGACAATGCGGAATCCTTGTTTTTCCAGGGCTGGAGCCACAGATCCACCCCAGCAGGCGTATTGATCGTCCACCAGCGCCCGTTGCGCCCGGCGTACCGCCGGCAGGTCCTGGGCCGCCCGCTCGTTGCCGCCCTTGGACAGGTCCAGCAACTCCGCCAGGCGGACCATCGTGAACTCGTCCAGGTTGGAACCGACGATGGCCAGGAACTTGGCCCGCTCCAACAGGGGCACCGACGCGTCCTGGGCTTCTTCCAACACCCGTCGATTGAAGTGCAGCCACGACAATTCCCGGCTGACGAAGCGATCCGCGGGCAGATGGGGACCTGCGGGATCGGCGGGGCGGGCGGAGGTATTCCGGGTAACGACGGCCTTGGCGCGGGACGGGCGGCCCATGATCAGAATTCTCCCCGAGGGATGATGACGACGTCGAGACCGAAGACCTCGCGGAACAATTGGACTTTGCCTGCCAGGGACCAGCGTTCGAGGGCAATCTGCCGGCGATCCACGTGGAGCAGCAGGCGTTCGCCATCCACCACGCAGCGGACCTTCTTGATGCGTTGGCTGCGTTCCACGTCCAGGGCGTAAGCCAGCCGGAGGATTGCCGCCAGGTAGGCCACGGTCACCCGGGCCCGGCGGGGCAGGGCCATGAAATCCTGGTGATGGGGTTCCGGCGGGGATTTCCGGTGGTAACGGGCGACGTTGGCGACGATGTCCTGCTCGGGCCGGGTCAGCCCGGCAATGTCCGCCGACTGGATAATGTACATCGTGTGTTTGTGCCGGTTGCGGACGTTGATGTACGAGCCGATGTCGTGGACCACCGCGGCAAATTCCAGGAGCAACCGTTCCCGGGATCCCAGGTTATGCAGTTCGATGGTCTGGTCGAACACCTGAACTGCCAATTGGGCGGTATTTTCCGCATACGGCAGATCACCGCCGTAACGGGTGACCAACTGTTTGGCCTCGGCCAGAACGTGTTCGGGTTCCAGGTGATGGGCCCCCTGGGCCCCGGGCAGCAGGTCCGCGAGCATGCCATCCCGCAGGGTCATCTGGGGCACCAACACCTTGTCGGCCCCGGACAGGGCAATGAGGTGGCGGATCAGGGCCAGGGCCGGGAGAATCCGCGCCGCATCGTACACTGGCAGGTCGCAGCGTTCCGCCCGCTTCGCCGGGCTGAGGGGCGCCAGCTCGGTCCATAGACGTTCCAGGGCCTCGGGCTCCAGGGTTTCGATGGCCCCGCCCTGTTCATTGCCGGTCAGACCCACCAAGCGGCGAACCTCGCCCCCGGTGAATACCAGGTTGCTTACCGTCTTGGACGGCAGCCGGGACAGCATCATCCGCGCCGCACCGGTGCTGAAGCGATCGATGGTGACGCTGTAGTCCAGGCTGTCCCGCAATTCCTGGAAGGCGTCCGACAAGCGGACCGTGCCGTAGTGCTCATCCACCGAATACACCAATTTGCCCTGGCGGATCAGTCCGGCGCTGGTGCTGCCGGCGCCGATGTCCATCAACAGGGTGTTGCCATGGAGGGTCCTCCGGTCCTCCACCAGGGTCCGACGCAGGGCCTCGAAATACAGGCGGACGGCTTCGCTGCCGTCGATCACATCCAGGTCGACCCCGCAGGCGGTGCGCAGACGCTCCACCAGGACGTCGCTGTTGTTGGCTTCCCGCAGGGCGCTGGTGGCGACGGCCCGCACCCGCAGCACGCCATACCCTTTGCCCACCGCCAGGATGCCGCACACCGCCTGGACCACCTGGTCCATGGCCACCCGGTCCAACTTACCGCCGGTGAATCCCGCAGTCAGGTCCACGGGATGGACCAGATCTTCCAAGATGCGGGCGTGATCCTCGGTGATCTCGGCGACAAAGGCCCGCACCGAACTGGAACCGCAATCGATCACCAGGGCCGCTTCCCGGACTTGGGACGCCCCGGCCGGAAGTGCAGGGCGGCGGCGGTTCAGGCGGACGGTGCCGACCCCATCATGGGTGCCGTGGGATTCCTGGGGCATATTGGCCACGGTCCCGACGGGGGGATGGGCCGTCAAGACAAGATCCGAAGAAGGTTCGGCGGGCCGCC
>CANIXE010000071.1 GCA_947470885.1 Planctomycetota bacterium | reverse complement strand
CGTGAGGTGCGGAAACAACGCGCATCCGAGCCGACGTGGCCGTCGGCGCTCCCGGCGGCACTTGGCCGGATCCGCGTGAGGTGCGGAAACAACGCGCATCCGAGCCGACGTGGCCGTCGGCGCTCCCGGCGGAACTTGGCCGGATCCGCGTGAGGTGCGGAAACAACGCACTTCCGAGCCGACGTGGCCGTCGGCGCTCCCGGCGGCACTTGACCAGATCCACGTGAGGAGCGGAAACAACGCACATCCGAGCCGACGTGGCCGTCGGCGCTCCCGGCGGCACTTGGCCGGATCCGCGTGAGGTGCGGAAACAACGCACATCCGAGCCGGCCTGGAGGCCGGCGCTCCCGGAACGCCACTTCCATCCGCGTCATCGTGCGGGTCCGGGGCGAGAGCCCCGTTCGGGTGGTGCGGGTCCAGGGGCGAGAGCCCCTGGTGGGGAGTAGCGGGGGGAACCCCCGCGAGCAGCGGAGGCCGGGGCGCAGCGAAGCGAGCACCGCGCCGACAGGGGCTTGGTTGCGCGCAGCGCAACGGCCGGCGCAGCCGGCGCGACACGGATCAACGTGCCGCAGGCACCAGACGCCGAAGGCGGCTGCCCGGCGCGACAGCGCCGGGGTTGAGCCGGGGCGCAAGCCCCGTCAGAGTCGTCGGGCGATATCTAGCCAAGTAACAAAAATCATCAACGACAACACCATCGCCAATCCCGCATAGGCCAGGATCAGCCGCACTTTGCCCGGGATGGTCCGTCCGGTGGCGGTCTCGATGGCCAGGAACACCAACTGACCACCATCGGTGATGGGAATGGGCAGCAGATTCACCAATACCAGGTTGAGACCGATGAAGGCGACGATCTTGAAATAGGCAGCGATGCCGAATTCTGCGGCGCTGCGTTTCAATTCACTGAAGATGCCGATGGGTCCCTGGAGTGATTTGCTGGCGTCAACGCCGCCGGATTCCGCGCTCTGGAAGAACTTCGGGATAAGCTGGAGCGACTTGACGATCATCGTGTGGGTCGCCTTATTGGCGATGGCGAATGCCTCGCCGGGGGACTCCAGCTTGTAGGCTGTGACCCCGGGATCGAACAGCAGGGGCACACCCACCGGACGACCATCCAGGATCACCGCTCGGGCGGTGATATCAGCACCCCGAACTGCCACAAAAGCGTCCCCCGCGGGGTTGATACCCCCCAACCAGTCACCGGCTTGGAGGGCAGCGATGAATGGCGCCGTTGCCTCACCCAGAGCCCGCAGGTCGATGGTTCGTTCGGTGTTATCTGGAGTCCTAACCACAATCAGACCCGGGGTGGGAGATCCGACCGGCCGACCTTCGGCATCGGCGACGGCAACTACCCTGGTCCCGGCGAGCTGGTCCATCAGCGCCTGACGCTCCTTGTCCCCCATGAGCTTGGCCAACTTTCCGGGGACATAGGCCGTTTGCAGCTTCTTCCTGGTGACCGCATCCATCGGGATCGGCAAAACAACTCCTCCCCGGACTGCCACCGCTTTAAGGCGGGTGCGTGATTCGGATTCGATTTTCAACAAGGTATCCCCAGCCTGAATTCCCGCTGCTGCCAGCGCAGAGGGCAGACCATCCAAGGCCGGAGCGAGGACAGGCAGATGACCGCTGTCCACCACATTGATTTCGACACCGATCTGTTTGCGCCCGCCATTATCCGCCCCAGTGATCAACAACCTTCGGGGAGCGACTTCACCGGGCCGGTAGACCTCCAGGGCCACCCGCTCCCCCCGGTCCAGACCGGTGCGGACGAGGGCCAAGAAATGCTGGGTGCCGCATAAAGCGGTCTCATCAATCCGGGCGACGACATCCCCTGGCTGCAAACCAGCCTGGGCCGCGGGGGACTTGGCAACCACCCGGCGAATGACCACAGGAAGTCCCAGGGTGCCATCGCTGCCGTCGCTTTCAGCCGTGGCCCGGAGCGTCGATTGACGAGTGGCACCGGCTTCATCCACCAAAGTCACCACCACCTCCTGGCCGTAAAATGGTTGAAGTAGGCGCTCAAATTCCTGGCCTACCCCATTGGCAGGGATTGTCCCACCCACGGCCACCATCCGCTCCCCGGCCCGGGGTGCGCTGGGGGGCAGAGTCTGGGCCCGGCCCAAGGCGATGGGATCCGCCAGCACGGCGGACGATGCGGGTTGGATACCCAGGCTGGGCAGACCCGTGACGGGATCGTGGATAGGGGTGATCCCAGCGCCCACGCCCAATTGGACCAATTGGCCTGCTCTGCGCACCGTCAATTCCACGGGGGACTGGCCATGGGCGACCACCGCCATCACCACGTCCTCGAAAGACCGGGTCCGCTCGCCATTCACCGTCACGATCTCATCCCCCAGGCGCACCCCCAGGCGGGCCGCCGGACTGGGGACGGGCTTGCCATCCACCTGGACCTCATTGCGGATATCCCCCACCAACGGGCGGATGATCGGCAGTCCGTGGAACGCCAGCACCAGCATCAACGCATACGATGACAGGAAATTGAACAGCACCCCACCGAGCAGGATCAGGGCCCGCCACCAGGGCGAGACTGCCGTGAAACTCCGGGGATCGTTGACCACCGGGGCACCGTCCTCCGGCAGGTCCTCCTGGCCCACCATCCGCACGTACCCCCCGAGGGGCAGCAGGGATAGGCTATATTCCGTTTCACCCCAGCGCCACGTCAGCAGGCGCGGGCCAAAGCCGATGGAAAACACCTCGACTTTCACCCCGGCCCACTTGGCGAACAGGAAATGCCCGAGTTCGTGGATGAAGATGACGAAGCCGAAGCCCAAGGCTGCGAGCACGTAGAAGAAGATCATGTCCATCGGGCGGGGGTTGTAGGGGGCGTCCTCTGGGCGCCAGCCCAGAGGACGCTTATACCCTTCGTCTGCGTGCCCCCCTCAGTGGGCGGGCTGCCACGCTGGCGCAGGGGCCCGGGGCCAATCAACCCGAAGGACCGTCCCTTCCAGGACCCACGTCCCTTGGCCAGGGGGGTCGGGGAGTGCCAGACCGCTGGCCTTGACCGCCTCCAGGGTCCGGGGCCAGGCCTTGTCACGGATCGCTATTTGGGACAAGGCGACATTCGTGCTTTGCACCAGGGTCTGGAATTCAGCAATCTTCATTCCCAGGCTGAACGGCTTCCCAGCCTTCAATTCATAGGGCCAGCCGTAGGGATCCGTCTCCAGAACCGGCCTGGCAGAGGTCCCGGAATAGACTTGGTCCTGGATCTCTGCTCGAAGCAGATCCGCAAGCTGAATAGGGGGAAAGCCCTTGAGCTTCTGATGCGCTTCTACCAATTTGCCCAATTCCAGCAAATGATAGCGGACGATCTGTTCACGGATGGTGCTAACGATGAATTCCCGGGTGGTCGATCCCTGCTTGGCGGTCTTCAACCGGTCCAGCCAATACGGCAACTGCTCAAGACCTTTAATTTGCCGGCGGGAACTCGATCGTTTCCAATCCCATACCTGTTGTTTCAGCTGATCATCCTCCATCGCGTCGTACCAGGCATTCAAAAATGCATCGAAGGCCACCGGCTGGCGCTCCTCAAATTTGAAGAACACTTTCAATTCCGCCGCAGTCATCTGCCACATCTGCTGGTTATTGGGCAATTCCAGGATCCCTTTCTGGAGGAACCGCAAGGTTTCCAGGTGGCGGTCCGGGATGCACCCCAGGTTCATCGCCGCGGCGCCGTAGTAATCCGGGAACTTCGGATCAAGGGTCAACAGCATGTCGTACAAGCGAACGAAGGTGCTTTCCCCCGTCGCTGCCACCCGGTCATCCTTGGCGTCAATTTGCTTTTCGAAGTAGGCAAAACTGTCGATCCAGCGCATTTTTGCCACGGTGTTGTCGTGGCCCATGGCCAGAAGACGGGCCACCTCGCCACTGGGCAGGAAGTCCAGGTCCTTGGTCCGGATCGCCGGCTTGGCGTCGATGAACCGGGCCGCATTCCACCCCAGCAAGGCCAGGGCTGTCAGCGTCAAGAGAAGGTCGCGCACCATGGCGGTAGATGCTCGAATCGGGGGGTGGTGGGTCAATCCATCGTCCCGGACCAAAAGGCTGGCAACTAGGGGTGGATCCCCGACCAGGACGCCGAGGCTAGGTGTGGACTTTCGTTAATTTTGCATACTTTCCCGCCCGCACGTAGGATCACCTGCCCTCAACCTCCGGCCCCAGGCACCCCGATGGCCACTGAAACCGCACCACTCTCCTGGTTCGCTTCGTTCAAGCTCACTTTTGTCCGCTGGCTCGACAGCCATGCCGGAGTCACTGCGGAAATGGACACCGACGAGTCCATCGACTACTTCAAAGCCTTTCCCTTCTTGATGATGCATCTGGCGTGCTTTGCCGTGATCTGGGTTGGCTGGAGCTGGCCGGCGGTGATTTTCGCGGTCAGCCTCTACGTCATCCGGATGTTCGCCATCACGGGCATCTACCACCGGTATTTTGCCCACCGTACCTTCAAAATGAACCGCTTCTGGCAGTTCGCATTCGCGGTCCTGGGTAACAGCTCGGCCCAACGGGGCCCCCTGTGGTGGGCCTCCCACCACCGTCACCACCACCGCTACAGCGACCAGCCCGAAGATCTTCACTCACCCCTCCAACGGGGCTTCTGGTGGAGCCACATGTTCTGGTTCCTGTCCCGGTCCAACTACCGGACCCGCCTGGAGGACATCCCCGACATGGCCAAGTTCCCGGAACTGGTCTGGCTGGATCGCTTCGACATGGTGGTGCCCTTCGCCCTGGGCACCTTCAGCTTCTTCTTTGGTTTGCTCCTCCAGCACCTGAACTTTGACACCAGCGCCGGACAGATGCTGGTCTGGTTCTTCATCAGCACCATCTGCCTGGCCCACGGCACCTTCACCATCAACAGCCTGAGCCATGTGTTCGGCTGGCGCCGCTACGAAACCACCGACACCAGCCGCAACAATCCCCTCCTGGCCATCGTCACCATGGGCGAAGGCTGGCACAACAACCACCACCACTACCAGTCCTGCGCCCGCCAGGGCTTCCGCTGGTACGAGTACGACATCACCTGGTACATCCTGTGCGGTCTGTCCGCTGTAGGAATTGTCCGGGACATGAAGCCCATCCCCAGCCACCTGCGAAAGAATGGCCCCGATGGCCATCAGGTCCCGGGGAAATCGGTCCCGGCAAAAGCCGAGGAATGCGCCCATGAGTTGCTGGACGGTCTGCCGTCCTTAAGCCCTAAGCCGACCTGATGGTCCGAAAAGGATTGCCGGCTTCCGTCGCCGGATCCCTCGCCATCATTGACCGTCCATGAAGCCACTTCCCCTCCTTGATGGCCTGCTGGCCCCCGGTGACCTGCGTAAGTTCTCTCGGGAGGATTTGATTCAGCTGGCCGAGGAGATGCGTCACCGGATCAAGGAAACGGTGTCCGACCACGGTGGCCATCTGGCCAGTAACCTGGGTACCATCGAGCTGACCCTGGCCCTCCACCGGGTGTTCGATTTTGCCAGCGATCGGATCCTCTGGGACGTGGGCCACCAGGCCTACCCCCACAAACTGCTGACCGGCCGGGCCAAGACCTTCCACACCAACCGCCAGCAGGGCGGCCTGAGCGGTTTCCCGGATCCCCAAGAATCCCCGTATGACTTGGCCAAGGTTGGGCATTCGTCCACCTCCATCAGCACCGGGGTGGGCGTGGCCGAGGGCTACCGCCGGCAAAAGCACAAACGCCACACCGTGGTGGTCATCGGCGACGGCGCCCTCACTGGGGGCATGGCCTTCGAAGGTCTGATCAATGCTGGCCAGCTGAAAAGCGATCTGCTGGTCATCCTCAACGACAACGGCAACTTCATTGATCCGCCCACGGGCAGCCTGCATACCCATCTCGACCGAATCCGCACCGGCTCCTTGTTCAACTACCTGAACAGCCGCTTCCGGGCCGCCCTCAAGGCCATGCCCCGGGGTCACGATCTGGAACGCCTGGCGGAGCACCTGGAACTGGCCGCCCACAAGCTGATCAACCCGGGCTACATCTTCGAGGACTTGGGCTTCAGCTACTATGGCCCGGTGGACGGCCACGACCTGGCGGCCACCGAGGCCGCCCTGCGCCGGATCACCCGCCTGGGCCAGGCCGGTCCCCAGCTGTTGCACGTCATTACCCGCAAGGGCGGTGGCTGGGAACCGTCGGTCAACGACCCGTTGAAATACCACGGGCCGAAAGGCTTCGACCTGGACACCGGGTTGTTCCATCCCAAGGCCGCGACGGGCAAGACCTATTCCCAGGTGTTCGCTGATGCCCTGATCGAACTGGCCCGGGAGGACGACAAGGTCGTCGGCATCACCGCGGCCATGCCCAGCGGTACCGGGCTGCGCCAGTTCGGCGTGGAATTCCCCGACCGGATGTACGACGTGGGGATCTGCGAACAGCACTCCTTCGCCTTTGCCGAAGGCTTGGCGATCAGCGGCCTGCGCCCGGTCATCGCCCACTATTCCACCTTTGCCCAACGGGGCTTCGATCAGCTGTTCCAGGAAGTCGTGGTTCAGCGGGACCTGGGCATCGTCCTCACCCTCGACCGGGCCGGCCTGGTGGGCGAAGACGGCGAAACCCATCAGGGACTCTACGACATCGCCTGGGCCCGCTGCCTGCCCGGCCTGGCCCTGGCGGCCCCCAAGGATGGCGCCGAACTGCGGGCGATGCTCCGCTGGGCCCACGAGGAACGGCAGAAACCTGAACGCCTGGCGGGCTACTGTCTCCGCTATCCCCGGGAAGAAGTCCCCCGGATCTCCTGGGACACCGGCACTCCCATCACCCTCGGTAAGGCCGAAGTCCTGCGCCTGGGCACCCCGGATGAACGGGACCGCCCGTTGATGATCTGGGCCTATGGCGCCCTGGTGAAAACCTGCTGGGAGGCCCTGGCGGAACTCGGAGAAACCGCTGCCGGGGTGACCCTGGTGAACGCCCGCTTCGCCAAGCCCCTGGACACCGACCTGCTGCGGGAACTCGCCAAGACCCATGGTCGGATCCTCACCGCCGAGGACCACGGCCTGCCCGGAGGCTTCGGCGCCTGCGTGGCCGAGGCCATCGGCGACCTGGAACTGGATCTGCGCCTGACCCGCTTGGGCGTGCGGGACGAACTGGTGCCCCATGCCAGCCGGGACCAACAGCTGCGTAGCCACGGCCTGGATAAAGCCGGGGTGATCGCCGCCATCCGTCGCTGCCTGGGCCAGGGCACCGAACGGATTCCCTTCGTCCGCGCGGGCTGAGCGGACGGACGGTCGAAACGGCGGACTGACGCGGCGCGAACAGCTACGACGCTTCACCGAGCCGGCCTGGAGGCCGGCGCTCCCGGACCTCCCATGCAACGTCCCATCGACCGCCTGATCGCCCCCATTCAGCATTTTCTCCACCTGGAAGCGGCGGGGGGCCTGCTGCTGCTGGTCTGTGCCGTGGTCGCCCTGGGGATCGCCAATTCGCCCTTGGACGACCCCTGGAAGGACCTGTTGCATCAACCCCTGACCCTCCGTCTGGGCGGTTGGTCGTGTGAAATGGGCGTGGCTCACCTCATCAACGACGGGCTGATGGCGGTATTCTTCCTATTGGTCGGCCTGGAGATCAAACGGGAACTCTTGGCTGGCGAATTAGCCGGCTGGTCGAAAGCCGCCCTGCCGGTGGTGGCCGCCGTGGGCGGCATGCTGGTGCCCGCGGGAATCTACGCACTGGCCAACCTGGGAGGCAGCGGCATTCACGGCTGGGGCATCCCCATGGCCACGGATATCGCTTTCGCCGTGGGGATCATGGGGCTGCTGGGGGACCGGGTGCCCCTGGGGTTGAAGGTCTTCCTGGTGGCCCTGGCCATCGTCGACGACCTGGGGGCGATCGTGGTCATTGCCGCTTTTTACAGCAACGGCCTGGATTCCGGGGCGCTGCTCCAGGGCCTGATCCCCTTCGGCCTGCTGCTGGCGGCGAACCGCATTGGCATCCGCAACCTGGGCATCTACCTGGCCATCGGGGTGTGGCTGTGGACCTGCGTCCTGGCCAGCGGGATCCACGCCACCATCGCCGGGGTCCTCCTGGCCATCACCATCCCCACCCGCACCGACCTGGATGGCGGGCACTTCCTGGAGCGGATGCGGGAAATCCTCAGCGGCCAAACCGGGGATGTGGAACGCCTGCCTGCAGTGCTGGAAGAAATCAACGCCGCCAGTCATGCGGTGGAAGCCCCCTCCCAGCGCCTGGAACGAATCCTCCATCCGTGGGTGATGTTCGTGGTCATGCCGGTGTTCGCCCTGGCCAATGCCGGGGTCACCCTGGTCGGGGATCAGGCCGGTGATCTGGGGGCCGCCGCCCTGTCCCCCGTGGCCTGGGGCGTGGCCCTGGGCCTGCTCCTGGGTAAGCCACTCGGTATCTTCGCCGCCACCTGGCTGGCGGTGCGCCTGGGCCTGGGCGCCCTGCCGGGGGGCACCACCTGGAGGCAGATCCTGGGGGCCGGGGCCCTGGGGGGCATCGGCTTCACCATGAGCCTGTTCATCGCCCAGTTGGGGGTGGGCACGGATGCCGCCCTGTTGATCGCCGCCAAACTGGGAATCTTCGCCGGCTCCATCGCCGCCGGGATAATCGGCTATCTGTTGCTGGCGCGGAGGACCCCGCCTAGGGCCAATGGTGTTTAGTAACGCAGGAATGGATGGGGTTTCCTGGGAGCGCCGGG
>CANIXE010000070.1 GCA_947470885.1 Planctomycetota bacterium | reverse complement strand
GTCCACCGGGGCATCCGGCAGATCCGCCTGCCCACCACCACCCTCGCCCAGGCGGATGCCGGCCTGGGGGTGAAGAACGCCATCAACGCCTTCAGCGCCAAGAACTTCCTGGGCACCTTCACGCCCCCCCGGGCGATCATCAACGACGCCTCCTTCCTGCCTGCCCTGGACGCTCGCAGCTGGCGGGCGGGGATCGCCGAAGCGGTGAAAGTGGCGATCATCCGGGATGCCCCCTTCCTGGGCGAACTTGCAGCCCTGGCCCCGGCCCTGGCCCGGCGGGAGGACTCCGCCATCGCCCGGGTCATCCGCCGCTCCGCGGAACTGCACCTGGAGCACATCGCCGGGGCCGGCGATCCCTTCGAACAGGGCAGCAGCCGACCCCTGGATTTTGGCCATTGGTCCGCCCATCGCCTGGAAGTCCTTACCCAGCATCGCCTTCAGCATGGCGAAGCGGTCGCCATCGGAGTCGCGGCGGATCTGTTGTACGCCGCCGCCATCGGCCGGATCAGCGACGCCGAGGCGGAATCGGTCCTAACCACCCTGGCGATCTGCGGCTTCCGCCTGTGGGACGAGGCCCTGGATCTGCGGGATGCCAACGGGCGCCGGCTGATCTACCAAGGACTTGCCCAGTTCCGGGAGCACCTGGGGGGCATATTGACCCTGGCCATGCCCGACGGCCTGGGTCGGCAACTGGATCTCCTGACCTACGACGAAGCCCTAGGCGACCAAGCCTGGATGCGTTTACGCCGGTGGAAACCGTCGATTTCGCTTCCCTCGGAGACCCCGATCCGCTAGACTGGGGCCAGAGGCCCGCCATGAAGATCACCGATCTCGTCCGCCAAAACCAGGCTGTAAAGCAGACGGCGGCAGCCACCTCCGCGACTTCTTACCGTCCCCGAACCGCCGCCGCCCTGGAGGCCGTCCAGGAGAAAACCCAGCAGCGCATCGGCGCCGCCGAACGGGCGGGGGCTGCGGCCCTGGCGGTCAGCGACAGCACCAAGGCCCTGGACAAGGGCGTGGCCGAATTGCAGAAGCTGGTGACCGCCGCCGCCGATCCCAAGGCCACCGCCGCCGACAAGGAAAGCCTGCAGAAGCAGTTCACCGCCGCCGTGGCCAAGGTGGAGACCGCCACCAAGCAGCAGACCAAGGATCTGGCGAAGGAACCCTTGGCCACCGCCGCGGTTAAACCCCTGGACGACGCCACCGCCAAAGCCGTGGCCGACCTCAAGACCCTGGACCTGCGGACCGCCAGCCCAGACGACGTCAAGGCCGCAGGCAAAGTACTGGAATCCGCCAAGACCCAGACCGGAAAGCAGGTGGTCCAGGCCGACAAGCTGGTGGCCGGATTCAGCCGGCAGATCACCACCCTGGAAAATGCCGCCGCCAACCTGGGTGGGACCACCTCCAGCGTCCAGCAGCAGCGTCAGGCCCAGGTCATCGCCGCCTTGTCCCAGCCGCTCCAGACCAACGGCAGCCTGGTCAACCTGTTCGCCTGAACGGACCGAACTGAGCGGTCATCAGACCACTGGTCGATCAGCCCGGGACATCATTAAAACTTTTCCCCGGGCCCCAGGCAAACACCCGGGAAAACCAGGGCAGCCACGGATGAACGGCAATGCGCGAGAGGAAATACACCTCGTGCTCCTTCTCAACCCGGGCCATCTCCAGCACGCAGGCCAGCTCATCCGCCAGCACGGTGCCCTCGATCAGTTTGGCGAGATGCAGGTATTCGTTCACGTTGCCGCTTTCCAAACGCCCGGCGAAATACATCCCCTGGAAATGGCCGATGACATGACAGGCGGCGGAGATGATCCGGCCGATCACCGCATACTTGAACTCCAGCCACGGTGAAGGCCGTAGCCCTAGGCGCCCCAGCATCCGGCCCACGTGGTCCCGGTGCAGCCATTCCTCGGCTTCGATGGCGCGGATCCGGGTCTTTTCCCCAAAATCCGCCACCGACCGGGCATGGCCCTGATAGGCATACGCCGCGGCCCGCTCTGCGCTGTAGGCCAGACGCAGCAGTCGGTGAAGGGCCGCAGATCCGTGGGAAGTTGTCAATTATTTGCGGAACTTGGACAGCAGGCGCAGGATTTCGATGTACAGCCAGACCAGGGTGACCACTAGGCCCAGGGCGGCGACCCATTCCATGTGCCGGGGCAAACGGCCTTCCTCACCTGATTCGATGACATGGAAATCCAGGATCAGGTTGAAGGAGGCCAAGCCGACGCAGAAGACACTGAAAGCAATACCGATGGCGCCATTGCCATACAGGGCCGCCGAAGCCCCCTGGGCGATGCCGAAGACATTCAGCAACATCAGCAGGGCGACCCCCAGACCGAGACCCACCGTCGCACCGACGATGCAGGTGATGAACATCGGCGAGGCGCGGATGATCCGGAACTGATACAGGGCCAGCATCCCACCCAGGGTGGTGATGGTCAGACCGGCGGCCAACAGGGGCAGACCGTGGTACATCTGCTGGTAGCGCCAACTGATCGCCGCGAGAACGACACCTTTGACCAAGGCATACAGCGGAGCTGCCACCACCGCGGTGCGGGGAAAGAAACTGGCGCAGCAGGCGGACAGCAGGGCGATGATCATCCCGCCCAGGAGCACGCCCATGGCCGGCAGGCCAAAGATCATCCCCGGATGGGCGGCCAACTGGTCCCAGGTCAGGGCAAAGGTCAGCAGCAGCAGGGCAAACAGGCCAAGACACTTATGGATGGTGCCACGGACCGACATGGTGCTGGCGTTGCTGTCGCTGGCGGAAAGGCCCTGCCAGAGTTCGGCGTCGAGTAAGGGATTGCTCATGGGCGGGAGGCTAGCAGCGGGGTCCAATCAGGCTAGGGTGCGCCCATGCGCTGGATGCTGATACTTTTGTTCATGGTCGCCACCCTGCCGGCGGCGGAACCGATCCTGGACCAATGGTACGTCGGCGACCTGGGCGGTCAGCCGGCCATCAGCCTCCACCAGGTCTCCCTGGCCGAGGAAGGAGGCGGACGCAGCAGCAGCGTGGACCTGGAGATCCTCATCCACCGCAAGCTGGGCAATCGGGACGTGACCCTGGGGATCCAGGAATACCAGCGTTTCACCGAAGATGCAGCCGGTCGACTGGTGACCTTCAGCTTCGACCACCGGGAAAGCGGCGATATCTCCCTGGCCACCGGTCGGGTATCCGGCAGACGGGTCGAAGGTACCCTCAGCCACCTGGGGCGAACGTCTGGCTTCATCATTGATCTCAAACCAGGCGAGGAATTGATCGGGGATCTCGCCGCCCAAGAACTCCTCAAACCCCTCACTGACGCCAAAATTGTGAGTCGAAGTCTGGCCTTTGTCGCCAATCAGGTGGTGGTTGCCCGGACCACAGCTTCCTATCTGGGTCGGGAGGGCACCAATGACCAGTGGGATCTGCTGGTGGATGTCATGCCGATCCCCATGCAACTGCACCTGGACAACGCGAGACGGATGACCGGCATGCGCATGGCCCTGGGGCCGATGGTTCTGGATCTCCGGCAGAGCCCAGGTCCAGTGGTCCTGGCCGGTGCCGACCTCTCCCCTGCGGGCCTCGTCGCTGCTGCCGGCCCAACCCCAAACGTAACAGGGACCAACCGGTTCCGCCTGCCCGTCGGGGCCCAGGTCCCCAGTGATGAATTCCAACTATTCGTCGGTACGGACGTCACGATCCGGGGCCAGGCCGCATTTGCCCCCCTCGTGGACCGGGATTCCTGGCTGGGGGCTGAAGCCAATCTCGAACTGGACGATCCCGCCATGAAACACTGGGCGTTGACCGCAGCGGGATCGGAGGGCACGGATGATGTGCGGGCTGAACGTCTCCGCCTGGCCGTGCGCTCCCACATCAAGCACAAGGATATGACCGTGGCTGATGGCACGGCATTGCAGACTTTCCGCAACCAACGGGGTGATTGCACCGAACATGCCACCCTACTGTGCGCTGCCCTGCGAATTGCCGGAATACCGGCCAGGATTGAAGTCGGCGTCGTATACGCACCCGGGTTTGGGGGTTGGGTCGGCCATGCCTGGACCAGTGCCTTTGCCGAAGGCCGCTGGCGTCACTTGGACGCAGCCTATCCGGGTATCGATCGTTGCCGCTATATCGCTTTGGGCCGGGCCAGTGGCAACACGGGTGGTGGAGCCAGCGCCGCCTTGGTGGGTATCCTGGTGGGAGTTTGGGGAAAGAAGATTGAGACCCTACCCTGAAAAGGCTAGGATTCGCTCCATGAAAAAACCCCGGTGCAATTGCACCGGGGTTTTTTCATGGAGCGAATCCAGGAAACCTACGAAATCAGGCGTGCTTGCGCCGGACCGCCAGGGAAGTCTGCATGAGGTACCAAGTAGCGGCCAGTTCATTGCGCTTGGCTTCAACGGGATTTGTCGGCTTTGCGGTACTCAGCTCTTCCAACGCCTTGGCGACTTTGTCCATGTCGATGATGTCGGCATCAATGGCGGATTCGGTATACAACTGGACTTCGTTGCGCCGAACCAGGGCCGTGCCGCCCCGGAGGGCAATCAGAGTCTCTTTGCCTGCTTCGTCCCGGATCAACGCAAAACCCACGGCCAATTGGGCGACTAAGGGTGCATGCCCGGTGCGCACACCGACTTCACCATCCACGGCAGTGAACGTGACGTGGACCGCCGACATGGCCGGCAGGCTGCGCTCGGGGGTGATGACCTGGACGTTGAGCATGGCGATGGGTTTCTGGGATCAGGGAGCTGGTGGACGTGATTCCGTCAGCTCACTTGGCCTTCATCTTGTCGGCCTTGGCAACCACGTCCTCGATGGTGCCGACGTACAGGAACGCGCCTTCGGGCAGCGTATCGTAGTCGCCGGTGAGGATGGCCTCGAAGCTGCGGATGGTGTCTTCCAGCTTGACGAACAAGCCCTTCATGCCGGTGAACTGCTCGGCCACGTGGAACGGCTGGCTCATGAAGCGTTCCAGGCGGCGGGCTCGGGCCACGAGGCGCTTATCCTCGTCGGAAAGTTCGTCGACGCCGAGGATGGCGATGATGTCCTGGAGATCCTTGTAGCGCTGGAGGACCTTCTGCACGCCCCGGGCCACCTTGTAGTGGCGCTCGCCCACAATGTGGGGCTGAAGGATGCGGCTGGTGGAGGCCAGCGGATCCACGGCGGGGAAGATGCCCTTTTCCGCGATGCCGCGGGCCAGATTGGTGGTGGCGTCCAAGTGGGCAAAGGTGTTGGCCGGGGCCGGGTCGGTGTAGTCGTCCGCGGGGACGTACACGGCCTGGATCGAGGTGATCGAACCATTCTTGGTCGAGGTGATCCGTTCCTGGAGCTGGCCCATTTCCGAAGCCAGGGTGGGCTGGTAGCCCACGGCGCTGGGCAGGCGACCGAGCAGCGCGGACACTTCCGAACCGGCCTGGGTGAAGCGGAAGATGTTGTCGACGAACAGCAGCACGTCCTTGCCGGACGAGTCGCGGAGGTATTCGGCCTGGGTCAGGGCGCTCAGGGCGACGCGCAGACGGGCGCCCGGCGGTTCGTTCATCTGGCCGTACACCAGGGAGCAGCGGCTTTCACCGGCCTTGATTTTGGGCGAGCCGGTGGCCTTGTCCCAGATGGCGTGACCGTGCTCGTCCTTCTCAACCTTGATCACGTCGGCTTCGATCATCTCGTTCCAGAGATCGTTGCCTTCACGGGTGCGCTCGCCGACGCCGGCAAACACCGAGTAACCGCCGTGGGCCTTGGCCACGTTGTTGATCAGCTCCATCAGGATCACGGTCTTGCCCACGCCCGCACCGCCGAAGAGGCCGATCTTGCCGCCCTTCACGTAGGGAGCGAGGAGGTCGACCACCTTGATGCCGGTGGCGAAGATTTCTGTCTCGGGGTTCAGGTCCTTGAACGCCGGGGCGGCCCGGTGGATCGGGCTACGGGTGCAACCGGCGCTCACCTGGGGACCGTTGTCAACGCACTCACCGAGAACGTTGAAAATCCGGCCGAGGGTCTCATTGCCCACCGGCATGGCGATGGCCCGGCCGGTGTCGATGACTTGGGCGCCCCGGGTCAGGCCGTCGGTGCTGGCCATGGCCACCGCGCGCACCCGGTTGCGACCGAGGTGCTGCTGGACCTCGGCGACCAGCTTGGTCTTGGCGCCGTTCGCCGGATCGACGATGTCCATCTCGATGGCGTTGTAGATGGCGGGCAGGACCGGGAACTCGGCGTCCAGGGTGGAGCCGATGACCTGGACGACGGTGCCGGTATTCAAGGAGGTGCTCATGGTCGGTGCTTTCAGCTAGGTCGGTGTATGTCGTGGATCTGGTTCAGGCCATGGCCTCGACCGCCCCGGTGATCTCGGCGATCTCCTGGGTGATCTTGCCCTGACGGCCGCGATTGTAGGCGCTGGAGATGCTCTTGACCATGTCGCTGGCGGCGTCGCTGGCGTTCTTCATGGCGGCCCGGCGGGCGGCGTGCTCGCCGGCCGTGGTCTGGAGCAGGGCGCTGAACAGCGCGGTCTTCACGGTCTGGGGGATGAGGGAGGCCAGCAG
This sequence comes from Planctomycetota bacterium, assembly GCA_947470885.1. Lineage (GTDB taxonomy): Bacteria > Planctomycetota > UBA11346 > UBA11346 > UBA11346 > CAIUVD01. The sequence goes on along the minus strand of CANIXE010000070.1, from coordinate 2,187 downwards.
CTCTTCCGGCTCGGGGATGAACTCATAGTCGGGCCGGGGCCCGGTGGTCTTCGCTGCGGTGGTGCCGCCGGCGGGAAGCAGGACCAGGGCTTCCGGGGCCTGCCGGGCAGCACTGATGAACCGGCTGTAGACCACTTCGATCTGGTCGTATTCCTGGCTCAAGAAGCGGAAGATCGCGTCATCGGCGATGGGCTCCACCTGGGCGTAGCGGGTCGCGCCAATGATCCCGGAATAACTGGCCTGGACCTTGATGCCGTTATAAGCCAGCGTGCCGGTGGCCTTCTTGGCCAAGGTGATGAATTCCACCTGACGACCGGCCGCCTGGTGTTCAACCCGACGCTTCATGGCGGTATTGACCAGATTGGCATTATAGGCCCCACACAATCCACGATCGCTGGTGGCGAGGAGGATCAGGACCTTCTTCACCGCCCGCCGCTGGAGCAGGGGATGGCTGACCCCCCCGCTGGCCGCAGACAATTCCGCCACCAGGCCCTGGAGCCCTTCGGCATAGGGCCGGGAGGCGGTGGCCGCATCCTGGGCGCGCTTCAGTTTCGCCGAGGAGACCAGCTCCATCGTGCGGGTGATCTTCTTGGTGTTCGCAGCGCCCTTGCGGCGTTTTCTCAGATCACGGAGGTTGGCCATGGATGGTCCCGATCAGGTGCGGCAATTGCAGATGTGGCTGGGGGACACCGCTCAGGCGAGCTTGTGCTTGGCCTTGAAGTTTTCGCGGAAGCGGGCGGTGGCTTCCTTAAATTTGCCATTCCCCACCTCCGACAATTCCTTCTTCTCGCGGATCTCCTGGATCATTTGCGTGTACTCCGTATTGGCGAACGCCAGGAATTCCTTCTCGAACGTGCCCACCAGGGCCAGGGGCACGCCGTCCAGCATGCCTTCGCCGGCACCCTTAATCATCAACACCTGATCGACGACTTCGAGGGGCTGGGACTGGCCCTGCTTGAGCAGTTCCACCATCCGGGCACCGCGGTCGAGCTGCTTCTGGGTGGCCGGATCCAGCTCGGTGCCGAGCTGGGCGAAGGCTTCCAGTTCGCGGAAAGCCGCGAGGTCGAGACGCAACGTACCGGCGACCTTCTTCATGGCCTTGATCTGGGCCGAGCCACCGACGCGGGACACCGAGATGCCCACGTCCACGGCCGGGCGCACGCCGGAGTTGAAGAGGTCGGGCTGGAGGTAGATCTGGCCGTCGGTGATGGAGATCACGTTGGTCGGGATGTAGGCGCTGACTTCGCCTTCTTGGGTCTCGATGACCGGGAAGGCGGTCATGCTGCCGCCGCCCAGCTTATCGCTGAGCTTGGCGGCGCGCTCCAGCAGGCGGCTGTGGAGATAGAACACGTCACCGGGGTAGGCTTCGCGGCCGGGCGGGCGACGAAGCAGCAGGGACATTTCACGGTAGGCCGCAGCCTGCTTGGTCAGGTCGTCGTAGGCGCAGAAGGTCGCTAGACCGCGTCCGCCTTCGCTGACCGGCTTGGCGAGGTACTTGCCGTCGAGCAGCACCGGGAGGCCGTTCTCGTGCTTCCAGGTGTTGTACATGAAGAACTCGGCCATGGCCGCACCGGCGTAGGGCGCCAAGTACTGCAGCGGTGCCGGCTGGGAAGCGCTGGCGCTGACGATGATCGTGTAAGCCATCGCACCGGCCTCTTCCAATTGCTTGGCGATGGCGGCGACGGTGGATTCCTTCTGACCGATGGCCACATAGACGCAGACGACGCCCTTGCCCTTCTGGTTCAGGATCGTGTCGGTGCAGATTGCGGTCTTGCCGGTCTTACGGTCGCCGATGACCAGTTCGCGCTGGCCGCGACCGACGGGAATCATCGCGTCAATGCACTTCAGACCAGTCTGGAGGGGTTCGTGGACGCTCTTGCGGTCCGCCAGGCCGGGAGCCGGGCTTTCCACGCGGCGGGACGATTCAGCAGCGATGGGTCCCTTGCCATCCAGGGGACGACCGAGGGGATCCACCACGCGGCCGAGGAGGGCCTGACCCACCGGGACTTCAAGCACGCGCTTGGTGCGCTTGGCCAGGCTGCCTTCCTTGAGGGCCAGGTAGTCGCCCATGATCACGGCGCCGACGTTGCCTTCCTCAAGATTGAGGGCGAGGCCGTAGACACCGCCATCGAACTCAATCATTTCGCCGGACATGCAGCCACCAAGACCGGTGATACGGGCAATGCC
>CANIXE010000069.1 GCA_947470885.1 Planctomycetota bacterium | reverse complement strand
CCGTTTGGCCGAGGCTCCGGTTCTGGCCCGCCGTTGGCGTGGCTTTCTGGCCTGGTTTGTGCCCCATGCCTTGGGGCAGGATAGTGTGCGTCACCTGGAAGTGCAGCGGCGGCATCGGTTGTTTCTACCGCCGGGATTATCCAGCGAGGTTCTTTGGTATCTTCCCCGACTGACCTCATGGAGGGGACAGCGGGTTGAACGGGACGAAATCCCAGGCGCAGAATCCACCTCAACCCATCATTGTTTGGTCGGTGCTTCGACGGTCAGCGGAACAGCGACCGTGGTGGTATCCCCGGTCCAGGGATTGGCGGAGGATTTGCTGCCGGTGGTTGAAGAATTGATCGGCGATTTCCGCTATACTTATCGGCGGCACCAACCCCGGGAGGAGATTTCCCCCGAGCAGCGGTTTGCCGGGGGATCATGCGCCGATTTAACCCTCGCCCTGGGGGAGCGCCTTTCTGACATGGGCAGACCGTGGCGATTGGTCAGTGGGGTGATTGCCGGCTCCACCGTGGCTAATCCCCATTTCTGGATGGAAGTCGCCGGTCCAGAGGGGGTCTGGTTACCGGTGGATCCCACGATTCCCTGTTTGGCCCGACGTTTTCCCGTTTTATTAGAGCAGCTCGGGGGCGGCGATTGGCGGAATTGGATACGAGCTTGGACCGGATCTCAAGATGCCCGGCGGGTGACGCTGCTGCGGGGGGAATCCCCGGTGGCAAGATTGCCTGGAGGTTCAACCGGGGGTAGTCTGATCGGTGAGGCCGTCGTTGATGGAAAAAACGCCTGGAACTGCCTCGACTGGGTTTGCGGGCCTTGTTCCTGGGAATTCAGCCCAGGTTGATGGGCGGAGTTGCCGGTGCAGTTGGCTGTGCCGGGGGCAGGTAGTCGGCTTTTCGCACGCCCCGTCGCCAGGCCCAGATGGCGATGATCAGTCCGATGAGAAGCACCGGGATCGATAGGGCTTGGCCTTTATTCATCCAGCCGAAATAAGGGGGATGGCCGAAATCAGGTTCTCGCCAGAATTCACCGATGAATCGCGCCACGGCGTACGCGCCAAGGAGTACACCGGCGCTCAGGCCTGGCCGGCGATGCCGGGCGTGGAGGGGCAGGATGAGCAGGAGGAGAAAAAGTCCTTCCAAGGCGGCTTCATACAATTGGCTGGGGTGCCGAGGAACATTGATCCCACCGACCAGGGGGGCATCGCGAAAAATCACCGCCCAGGGTACGTCACCGGGCTTACCCCATAGTTCACCATTGACGAAATTGGCGAGACGACCGAGGAAAATTCCCATCGGCGCTCCGCTGGCGACCAGGTCCAAGAGTACTGGAGTCGCTAGGCGCTCCTGCCGGGCATACCACCAGGCGCCGGCGACCATCCCTAAAATTCCGCCATGGCTGGCCATGCCCCCTTCCCACAGCTTAATCAAGTATAGTGGGTCGGCGAAGAGGTGGTCCCGACCGTAAATCAGGCAATACCCCAGGCGTCCGCCCACGATCATCCCAATTCCGACATAGAGGACGAAATCGCCGATTTTTTCAAATCTAATGGGGGAGCGCCCTTGGTTGACCCAGCGACCCAACATCCACCAACCCCAGGCGAGTCCTGCGAGGTAGGCCAAGCCGTACCAACGGATCCCGATCTGGCCGTGGATGTGGATGGCCACGGGGTCCAGATTATGCAGCCAATGTCCAGGCATCAGAGCGCGTCGCGGATCAATGACCGGCAGTGCCGGTGTCCCGGCCGAACAACCGACTGGGAACATTGCGCCAGAAGGAGGTGCGCCGGCGGATCACGTTGGCTGCGGCATCCAGTTCTGTCTGGGCTGCCGTCAGACCGTCCAGTACTTCATCGTAGGTCTGGATCCGCAATTCCGGGGTCGCCATCAGCAAGCCCTTGATCAACTCGGTCAGGCCCTTTGGTAATCCTGGTACGAGCTCGGCCAGTGGCGGGGGATCTTCGTGCAATCGGCGGACCATCAGCTGAATCGGATCCTCGTCGACGAAGGGGGGCCGGCCGGCCAGGATGTGGTAGAACGTCGCGCCCAGGGAGTACAAGTCCGTGACGGTGTTCATCACTGCAGCGCCGTTGCTTCGAACCTGTTCTGGGGCAATGTACGAGGGTGTGCCCATCACCACATCATCAGGAAAATCGGGAAGTTTAACGGATTTGCACCGGGCTAGGCCAAAATCCACCAATTTTGCCACCCCCCGGTTGGCAGTGAGGAGGATGTTGTCGGGCTTGAGATCACCATGGATCAGGCCGTGGGTGTCCCAGGCATAGGCCAGAGCCTCTGTCACCTGGGTCAGCAGGGGGAGGGCCTCGTTTGCCGCCATACGCCCCTGTTCCCGGAGGACCTGGCTGACGCCAGGGCCATCGATGTATTCGACGATCAGGTAGGGATGCCCCGCCGAATCGTCGAAATCAAACAGACGGACGATGCTGGGGTGGTTGAGCCGGGCGAGGAGCCTGGCTTCGTTGGTGGTCATGCTCCGATGGTGGGATCGCTGGGCCTGTTGGAGCAATACCTTCACCACCACGGGGATGTCTAGGGGTTGATGGTGGGCCTTGTAGACCACTGAACTGGCGCCTCGGCCGATCTCCTGCTCCAATCGGCAAGGGCCGACGACGGATCCTGGCTTCGGTGGTGCGAAGCACGCGATCCGGCCTGTGCCGATTTCCAGGAAATCGGTTTCGATCTCATGGCGAGGGGCGGGTGGTGGGGCAATTTCAGCAAGAACCTTGGCAATGCTGTCAAGGAGGAATTGCGTGTCGTGGGGAATGTTCCGGGGCACTCCTTCCGGCAGGTCGGCGAAACGGAAGGCACCAATTCCGGTGAGGATCGCCCGGGTCAGAGCATTTGCTCCGGCGAGCTCGCCTTGGAACGCAGCCCGGATACTGCCGGCCCGGAGATGCACCTGGATGCGCTGGGGGCCATCCAGGTGAACGACCCCGGTGGCGCGGGTTCGGTGAAGCAACAGGAGCAGGTCCAGGAGGTCCCGCTGGCCAAGCCGGCCGGACATTCCGACGGGGGGCTTTCCCAGGTTACTATCCGTGCTGGACGAGGGATTGGCTGGCACCGTGGACTCCGTTGGCCAAATGGAACGGAAGTCCGACGGAAATCCAGCGCTGTTGGGTCTCAGGTCTTGAAGCTGAGGGAGTGGCCCGAGGGGGTCGAGGTGACCTGGGCGTACTCGTCGGGGATCTGCTGCCAGGCCTCCCGCAGACTGGCGATGATGGGCAGCAGCTTGCCGATCAGCACCCCGTCCTTCTTGAGGTTGGCCTCGACGATGCTGGTGATGAGGAAGACGTAGAGGTCGCGAAGCTGGATCCCCACATCCCCGCCGGCCTCGACGTTGAGCGTCGCCAGCAATTCGCTGAAGATCGCCTTCGCCTTCTGGCAGTTGATATGGGCCATCTCGATCTGGCGATTGTTGATCGCGACCTGGGCCTGGATGAGGAAGCGTTCGGCCCCTTGGTAGAGTCGGACGATGAGGTCCCGCTGGGAGACCGTCTCAAGCTCGGCGCTACGGTAGGCCTGCTTATAAGCGTTTGCGGCACCCATGTGTTTCTCCTGTCCTGGGGGCAGCATCGGCGTTCATCCTGTGGACTTGAGGTTTATATCCGTCAGTTGTTGTTGGAACTGTTGCTCCAGGCCTTGGCTTGGGAGGTGAAGTACGCACCCTGGTTGTTGGCTTTGCTGATGAGTTGCTCCATGGTCTGAAACTGCTTCTCGTAGCGGGACCGGCGTTGGGCCAGCCGTTCATCGGTGGAGGCTATGGACTTGGTCATCGCATCCAGCGTGCTCTGGACCGAGGTCTGTTCGGTCACCAGTGACCCCGTGAGATTGTCGGTCATCGTCTTGACCTTCTCACTAGCGCTTTGGGCGATGCCCTTGGAGGTCGTTACCGTGGCGCTGATTGGCTGGGTCGCAGTGACGGACAAGCGCAGGCCTTCACTGGCGCTACCGACGATGCCGGAAAGGATTTGCCCGGATCCGGTCGCGGCCGCACCATTGATCGTGCCCTGGACATCCCGGCCGTAGACCGTGCCCGAGGGGAGGCCGAACAGGGAATTGCCGGTGGTCGTGGTGTCGACGGTGATCGTTGAACCCGCCCCGAAGTTGGCGCTGGTGAGGGTGATGTCGCCGTTGTTCAGGCCGACGGTCAGCTTATCTGAAGTGGCCGTGATCTTCTGATTGAGGACGGATTGAAGGTGGGCCACCAAATCGTTGGCAGTCAGGTAGGTACCCTCGGTGAGGGTCATCGAGTACTTGGTGCCGTTCACCGTCACCGCAAAGTTCTTATTCGCCGCAGTTACCTGTGAATTTGCGGCGACCGGGAAGGTGCCAGTGGCAATCGCCTTGGTTGCGGCCTGGGTAATATTGACGGTGAAGGGGCTTGTGGTCTTTGTCTTCTCATTGATGGAGGAGAATGAAACCCCGGGATCGGTACTGGTGCCACTGTTGGTGAATACCCGGCCTACGCCGATGGGATCGGCAGCGATCTTGGCGTCGAAGACCGCTTCATCCAGGGTCAGCTTGTTGGTCTTTTGATCGATGGAGACGCCCAGGCTGGTGAGGTTGTTCAACGCCAAGGGTTGGTTGGGCACCGCTTGGATCACGCTCCGGAGCAGGTCGGTGAAGCCGCTCTTTGCCGGTGCATCAGTAAACAGTGGGCCGGCGAGCTTGGTGGTCGGATTGTACGAGGCGTTGTCCACCATGAATTGGGCGACGTCGTTGAAGCTGGTGATGAACGACTTCAGTGCATCCTTCGCCCCCGAGGCGGAATTCCCCACGGTCACCTGGATCCCAGAGACATTGTCCGATTGGGAGGTGAGGGTCAGTCCGGGGACGATGTTGCTGAAGGTGTTGCTGGCCTGTTGGAACGTGATGGCATTGGTCCCAGAGCCCAGCTTGACGATGGCGTCCCGGGCATCTTGGATGTTGGTGGCACCAGTGAACAGGGTGGCGAGGGATGCGGTGCCGCTGACCGTGATGGCGTTGGCCGTCCCGGTGTCCTTGGCGGTGAGCATCAGCCGGTAAGGGGTGGCGCTGCCGTCATTGATGACCGCGGCAGAGACGCCGATGCCGGCGCCGTTTATCGCCTGGGCGATGTCATCCAGGCTGCTGGACCCGGCGGTGATGGAGACGGCGGTCGTGGCGCCGCTACCGAGCTGGATGTTGAGAGTTCCCGCGCCGAGGGAGGTGGACGATGAAGGCTTTCCTGCCGCGGCGAGCTGATGGGCCTTGGCCGTCTGAACCACGTCGAAGGAATACGTCCCGGCTTTCGCTGTGCTGGTGGCCGAGGCTGAAAGGGCGCTGGAATTGGAACTGCTGACCGTCCGGGCATTGTACAGGGAGGTGCGGTTGAGCGTCGCCAGATCCAGATTGGCCGACAGCATCTTCGTGTTCAGGGAACGTAACGAATCCAGGCGGGTCTGGAACACGGCCTTGCGTTTTTCCATGACCGCCGTGGAGGCCCGGTCAGCGTTCATCATTGCCGTGATGATGTCGTTGTACTTGATGCCCGAGGCGAGGCCGTCGACGGAGGTGGTCATGGTGGGGTCCTTTGCCGGACGTCCGGATCAGGCTTTCTTGTCGATGATCATACCGACCAGGGATTCCAGGCGCTGATGGAGGTCGAGGATCTCTTTGGAGGGGATCTGGCGCAGCACCTCACCGGTCTTGTCGGTGACCTTCACCAGCAGGGTTTTGCTGGAGTCGTCGAAATCGAAGGAAAGCTGGCGTCCGCTGGCGCTTTCCACCACCTTCTTGAGTTTGGCGGCGGCGGTGCGCACTTCGTCCTGGTGGGGCTGGGAAGTGGACAGCGCGGATTCCTCGTTATCCATGGCCCGAACCTGGGACTCTTTCACTTGAAGCACGGCTTCGCTGCTGCTCTGGCGAGGACGGGAAACATCGGCAATTTGGGTCGCGACTGCGGCATCGATGCGGCTCATGGCTGGTACCTCCAGGGAGGGCTGCACCGGGGAACCCGATGCTGGACCTTCTGGGTGCAGTATCGGCCATCCGGACCGGAACTTGAGGGGCAATCGGTTTGCCGGACGCGGAATGCGGAAAGCGACCATGATGTCGAAGTAACGCAAATGTCGTGCCTAATGCGGTTCGGTAGAGTCGTTGAAACCGGAGAGAAAGTCCTCAAGTCCCAACGGCCTATGCCGTGACTGAGTCCGTGGAGGCCACGGTGGCAGCCACAACCCAATAGCGGCAAGGAAGCCGCTTCACGGCTCAACCACGGAGGATCCCATGGGCCTGCGCATCAATCACAATATCGCTGCCGTCAATGGCCATAATAATATGGTCAAGAACGACGCGATGGTTTCCAAATCCCTGGAACGCCTGTCCAGCGGACTCCGTATCAACCGCGCCAGCGATGGTGCCGCGAGCTTGATCATCTCGGAGCAGATGCGCTCCCAGCTGTCCGGCCTCGGCCAAGCCATCAACAACAGCGAACAAGCTGTGACGATGGTGCAAACCGCTGAAGGTGCCCTGGACGAGGTGAACAGCCTCCTCAATAAGGCCCGCAGCCTGGCCGTCCACTCCGCCAACGAAGGCGTGAACAGCCCGGACCAGCTCGTCGCCGACCAAAGCGAACTGGACAACATCATCGATTCGGTCAACCGCATCGCGACCAATACCCAGTTCGGTACCAAGAAGCTTTTGGATGGCAGCCTGTCTGCGGGCACCACCAACAACTCCGCCGTGTCCGCGGTCAAGCTGGGTGGTGACTACACCAGCCTGCTCAACAACGGCTCGATCACCAAGGGCTACCATTCCTTGCAGATCACCGCCACGGCGACCCAGGCCAAGGCAAGTCTGTCCATGTCCGGTGGTACCACCGATATCTGGACCGCCGGCGACCTGGATGCTGCAGTCGGTACCGAGAAGAGCCAGAAGGGGTTCACCCTGAGCATCAACGGGGCCACCGTGGCGGTGGCCAGCGGCACCACCAAGTCCCAGTTCATTCAGCAGTTGAATGCCATCGGCAGCCAGGTGGGCTTCAGCGCTTCGGCCCTCACGGGTGCTTCCTTGGCCTCGGGCGCGGTCGTCCTGGCTTCGAATAACTATGGTTCCCAGTTCGTGTTCGATATTCAGTACGTTGGTGGGGCTTCGGGCGCCACGACGGTCAACACCAGCTCCACGGTGACGGCCGGTGTTGATGCCACTGCGACTCTGATGCTGTACACGGGTGAAGCTGGGGTGAATGGCACGGCCAATACCGGTTCCTCCCAGACCATCAACTTCTCGGCGACCGGTGGTTCTACCTATCCGGGCGGTGCGGGTCTGCGGATGGTCAGCTCGGGGGGTTCGGTGATCGTGCTCTCCACCGCGGTTAACACTGGCGCCATCATCCAGGGTGCGGTGAACGGGGCGAGCAGCGGTGCCACCTTCCAGATCGGCGCCAACGTGGGCCAGACCGCCACAGTCCAGCTCAATAGCACCAAGGTGGACCTGCTGGGTATCGGCGCTTCGGGTGTGTACAGTAGCCTGAGCCAGCTGAAGGGCAGCTCGCTGATCTCGGGCAATGCCCAGGAAGCTCTGAAGGTCGTTGACAAGGCCATCGACGATGTGACCAAGATTCGCGGTACCATCGGTGCCTTCCAGGCGAATACCCTGGAAACCGGCCTGAACAGCCTGCGCGTGACCCAGGAAAACCTGACTGCGGCTGAATCGACCATTCGCGATGTCGACTTCGCTTCGGAATCGGCCCAGTTCACTAAGAGTAACATCTTGAACCAGGCCGCTACCGCGATGATGGCCCAGGCCAACCAGCTGCCCCAGGGCGTCCTGAAGCTGCTGGGTTGATGATGGCGGGTTAAACTGATCGCCAGACCGGGGCTCCAGGAGCAGGTTGTCCCGGTCCAGTGGTCAGGCCATCCAGATCTTAGGGAGCGGATGGCGCTCACTACCGCACATAGAGAAAGGGAGGCCGTTTGGCCTCCCTTTCTCTATGTGCGGACGGGATGGAATGTTGCCCTGCAGGCCCCTGGGTGTGCAGGCGCGCACCCAGGGAAAACTCAGTTCAGCGCTTCGCGGCGCCGGCGGTGGCGTAGCAGCCCTTTTCGGCGATGAAGCTCTTGGTCTTCACTTCCATATCGGCGGTGGTCACCAGCCAGCCGGTCACTTTTTGACCGGGGTAACGCGCCTGCAGCTTGTCGCGCATATCGACGAACGATTCGCCATCCTTGTGGGGGATCTTGGTGTCGCGACGCTTGATGTCGACAAACCAGACGTCCTTGCGGCCACGGGCGACGACAATGCGTCCGGGTCCATCAATGCCGTAGTTTTTGACGGGGACGGCTTCGACGCTCTGGAACACCGGGAGCCGGGTTTCCAGTTCGCGGTCGACCACATCGGCGGGCAGAGGATGCCCAGCTTTGAGCAAACGGATGATGGCTTCTTCGGTAGCGCGGATAGCGATTCGCACGGGTTAGGTCCTCGTCAAGGGTTAATAGGTCAGGAAGGAATGAGTGATGTCAAAGGGATGTCGCACGTGCCTATGTGGCTACCGTGCGATTGCGTGAGGAGTATGGGGATTTTTTGGTAATTTCAAGGCTGAGCTCAACGTCGCGCGATCGGACAGTCCGGAAGAGAATGGAACACTTCCACCATATCCGGGATCGACATTCATCTTGGATACAACTGATTGGGGGGTCTGGACTGAGCGCTCGAATGGAACATGAAGATATCATGAAACCGGCTGG